>NZ_CABTJS010000171.1:0-65571 GCF_902485085.1 uncultured Kluyvera sp. | reverse complement strand
TAAGCAGGCTTCTTAAATATGGCTCCTCTGACTGGACTCGAACCAGTGACATACGGATTAACAGTCCGCCGTTCTACCGACTGAACTACAGAGGAATCGTGTGAACGAGGCGCATATTATCGATGTACCCCATTGTTGTCAAAGCCTGATTTGCACAAAATAAATCGTTTGCCGATTAATTCTTCGATTCGGTTGAAAACTGACTTTTCTTGCCGATTTTCCCCGCAATCAGGCCGTTACGCCGCATCAGTATTCTTTGCCTTCGCGTATTTCCACGCCCAGCGGCCGGTAATAAGGCGACGGTAGAACAGCACCGCACGCGCGCCCCAGTCGAGGAACATCCCCATCCAGACACCGACCACCCCCCAACCCAACAGAATACCCAGCACATAGCCCACCACCACGCGACAGCCCCACATGCTCAGCATGGAGACCCACATAGCAAAGCGTACGTCTCGTGCTCCTTTAAAGCCCGCTGGCAGTACCCAGGACGCCGCCCAGATAGGCATAAACGCCGCGTTCATCCACAGCAGAATCTTCACCACGTCTTTAACATCCTGCTCGTGGGTATAGAACGAGGCAAACAGCCCGGCAAACGGTGCGGTACCCCAGGCAATCAACGTCAGCACGATGGTCGACATCCAGAACACATGGCGTAGCTGACGCTCTGCCTGGGAAAGCTGCCCGGTACCAAGACGTTTACCGGTGATAATGGTCGATGCCGAACCCAGGGCGTTCCCCGGCAGGTTAATCAGCGCCGCCACCGAGAAGGCGATAAAGTTACCGGCGATAACGTCGGTCCCCATTCCGGCCACAAACATCTGCGTTAGCAATTTACCGCCGTTAAACAGCACCGACTCCACGCTTGCCGGAATACCAATCCCCATCACTTCCCAGATGATGGCGAAGTTAAGCGGCTTGAAATAGCTTTTGAGCGGAATGCGCAGCGCCGGGTTAAAGCCAACCATCAGCACAATAATGGTCACCACCGCGCCAATATAACGAGAAATAGTTAGCCCCAGACCTGCCCCGGCAAACCCCATACCGTCCCAGGAGAATGCGCCATAAATCAGGAAGCTACTGATGATAATGTTGAGGATATTCATCCCGCCGTTAATCATCAGCGGGATTTTTGTATTCCCTGCCCCGCGCAACGCACCGCTGCCAATGAGCGCAATCGCCGCCGCCGGATAGCTCAGTACGGTCAGTTCAAGGTAGGTCAGCGCCAGCCCTTTCACTTCTTCCGTGGCGTCACCGGCCACAATGTTAATAATCCCGGCGCCAAAATAGTGAATCACCGCCGCCAGAATGGTGGCAAAGATGGTCATAATAACCAGAGACTGCCGCGCTGCTGCCCTCGCCTTACGGCGATCTCGCTTGCCAAGACTGAAGGCCACCACCACCGTGGTACCGAGGTCGATAGCGGCAAAAAAGGCCATGATGACCATATTGAAGCTGTCGGCCAGACCCACGCCCGCCATCGCCTCTTTACCCAGCCAGCTCACGAGGAAGGTACTCAGCACCCCCATCAATAAAACACAGGTATTTTCCAGAAAAATAGGTACGGCAAGGGGGGTGATTTCACGCCAGAAGAGCACTCGATAACTTTTACGTTTTTTGTACCAGGGCGTGCGTGTGACTGCCTGGCGAAGTACGGCGGTGACGTTCAAAATGGGCCTTAGATCAGAAAGTTGAAACTCCATTTCAAATGATGATTGAGAAATGCCGATCCTGCAAAGCATTTTTCCTTAATTTTTGTTGGGAATGGCGACAAATTGTTGATGGAATAGGCAATCGCATCACAAGACGAGAATTGGTGTTTGACAAAAGTTTTTTCGCCGCTAAGATACGACTCCACAACGATTCCTCTGTAGTTCAGTCGGTAGAACGGCGGACTGTTAATCCGTATGTCACTGGTTCGAGTCCAGTCAGAGGAGCCACATTTAAGAAGCCTGCTTAGAAAACTAAGCAGGCTTTTTGCTTTTTAAACTTCCTCACGCTCCGCAATGCTGACCAGTATCGCCCCCAGTAACGCCAAATCAATCAACAGCGCAAAGGCAAAGCCGTAGCCATTAACACCCGGTGCCGAATTCGCCTGGATTAACCATGCCGCTCCAAGCGCTGCCACGCTGCTCAACACGCTGATATTGCTCTTGCTGGAATGAAATGGCCCATGAGCCAGCCCTAACCCCAGACCACCCACGACGATGCCCGGCAACAGCATTGCCCCCATATGCCCACCCAGCAAGGTCAATAGCACCAGCAGCCAGCCCGCCGCCGAGAGCATAAACCCATAGCGCGCTACGCCACCTTTATTGACCAACATCAGCCCGGCCGCAAAACTCACGCCCAGCGCGGCAAGCTGTATCAGGCACATTGTGACATTCACCATTATCGAGAGCTTTATCAGCAGGCCCGCAGCGGCAATAGCCGTGCTTAGCGCTATCGCCCGCCCTGCGCGCTTTTCGGTTTTCGGCACATTACCGTTTACCCATACGTTCATTTCTCGCTCCTTACGCGACCATGAGATTAATTCATCACCTTTCACATGCCGTGTAGACTACTGCCGCGATAATGGGTAAAACAAACGCATAGTTTTCAGCCATAGATGAGAAAAACTCACCCATGAGAAAAGTCAGATTGCCACCGCTCGGCGCGCTGCGCGCCTTTCATGCGCTGGCTGAACAGCTGAGCTTCAAACGTGCCGCAGAGGTACTTGGCGTGAGCGCTACGGCGGTCAGCCATCAAATTAAACTGCTAGAGTCGGTGCTGGAGTGTCGGGTCTGTGAACGCAGTGCGCAGGGCGTCAGCCTGACCGAAAGCGGTAAACTACTTTATGCCGGTACACAACGCGCCTTTAGCGCGCTGGAAGAGGCTACCGTGCAGGTGCTTCAGGCCCAGCAGCCACCCGCGTTGACGGTGACCACCACCTCCAATTTCCTCACCCACTGGCTGGTGCCGAGGCTTGCGGAGTTTAAAGCCGAATGCCCGACCATCGACCTGCGGCTGCATACCAGCGTTGAGCGTGTCGATCTCAGCCAGCGTACCGTGGATGTGGCGATCCGCTATCGTGAAACGCCGGAATCCGCGCTGCACTGCACGCTTCTGCATGCCGATAGGTTTATCGTGGTGGCAAGTCCTGCTCTGGCGCTTCAACGGCCCGAAGACCTATGCGGCGTGACGCTTTTCCACGTCGAAAATCGTCATGTCCCTGCTGATGAACCGAGTTGGGCTAACTGGAAAAAGCGCTATGGGCCTCAGGCCTTGAACCTCCAGGCAGGATTGACCTTCAGCGATGAAACGCATGCGCTACAGGCGGCGGTCGCAGGGCAAGGCGCGGTCATTGCTAGCGAACTCCTGGCGAGGGATTTACTGCAACGTGGGGTGCTGACGATGCCGTTCGACATGTCACTGTCTGGCGCAAATTACTATCTGGTGACAACCGAAGAGAACGCGCAGCGCCAGGATATTACGGCGCTACGCGAATGGCTTTTACGACAAATGGCAGGAACGTAACCTTTAGGCAGGCAGCACAATATTGCTGCCTGCAAGGGTGCCCATGCGGTTGTACATAGTACAAGCAGACTCAACAATATGCATCGCGATAGCCGCACCGCTTCCTTCCCCCAGACGCATCTCCATATGCAGATACGGTTTGAGTTCCAGATGTTCCAGTGCAATACGCGCCCCTTTCTCCGCCGAGAAGTGGGAAGGGATAAGGTAAGGTTTTACCGCAGGAGCCATTCGGCAGGCCGCCAGCGCGGAAGCGTATGACAGGAAGCCATCCAGCACGACCGGCAGGCCACAGGAGGCTGCACCCAGCATCACGCCGGTCATCCCCAGCAGATCGTACCCACCCACTTTGGTCAGCACATCAAGCCCGTCAGTTGCATCGGGCTGGTTTACCGCAATCGCGCGGCGGACAACCTCAACTTTATGCGTCAACTGTTCATGCGGCAGATTAGCGCCAATGCCCACGACCGCCTCCGGCTCGCTGCCGGTCAGCACGCTAACCACCGCCGCCGCTGGCGTGGTGTTGGCCATGCCGAGTTCACCAACGCCAAACAGGGTCACGCCCTGCTCTGCCAGACTACGGGTATAGTTGATTGCCGACAGCAGTACGGTTTGCGCCTGCTCAGCGGTCATGGCGGCGGTCTGCGCAATATTGCCGCTGCTGCGGGCGACTTTCATATCGATAAGGCCGGGGATCGGGTCAGCATCAATACCGACGTCAATCACATGCACGTCCGCCCCCGCCTGCGCAGCAAGCACGCAAACGCCGGTATTGTGACGCGTCATATTAACAGCCTGAATGGCGGTCACTATCTGCGGTGAAATCGCGACGCCTTCATGCCACACGCCATGATCGGCGCACATCACCAGAATCGCTTTTTTATCGACGCGCGGCGCGCCCTGAAGCCCAGGCATGCCCGCTAGCTGTACCGCCAGTTCTTCCAACCGCCCAAGGCTGCCCGTAGGTTTTAAAAGCCCATCAATATGCTGCTGCGCATGCGCCATCGCGGCGCTATCCATTTCAGGGATAGCGGCCAGCAGTGTAGCCAGTGTTTGCATTGTTATTCCCACATTGTCATACGCTGGCTTACAAAAGCGCCAGCAAGAAAATCACTTCGCCCAGCTCAATACTTGCCCCCAGCGTATCGCCGGTTTGACCGCCTAGCGTACGCTTAAGCAGTTGACCCAGGATAAAGATACCGATAAAGGCCACCAGCAGTGCCCGCAGGCCGTGCATGCCGAGCATTGCAGTGACCAGCGCACCCGCAATCACCAGAGTAACCCACGTCTGGCGGAAGCTGATTTTGCCGATAAACAGGTTCCCCAGCCCCTCTTCACGCGCATAGCGGTGGCGGTACATCATGAGCACCGACGCCGCGCGGCCAGCAACGCAGGCGCTGGCAATAGCCGCCAGCATAGGGACATCTCGTAACGCCAGTTCACTCAGGGTAAGCACTTTCGCGAGCAGGACAAAAATCAGCGCCAATCCACCGTGGGTGCCAAGGCGGCTGTCGCGCATAATCTCCAGCATCTTCTCGCGACGGCGCGCGGAGAAAATACCGTCACAGGTATCCGCCAGACCATCCAGGTGGAAGCCGCCGGTCAGCAGCGCCAGCGCCAGTACGGTAAAGAATGCAGCCAGAGGAATGCCGCACCAGGCCTGAACCACCATAAACACCAGGCCGCTAATCGCACCTAGCAGCAGGCCAATTACGGGAAAGGTGATAACACCGCTCACGTAGCGGTCCAGATCCAACCCCTGCGACCAGCGCTGTGGCACCGGTAGACAGCTCATAAAAGAGAGTGTGGCGAAAAATAGTCGGCTCATTTTATTTTGACTCCAATCCCTGAAACCACCAGCCAGACGTCATCCGCCGCCTGCGCCAGCTTTTGATTCACACGCCCGGCGATATCACGAAAATGCCGGGCCAAACGATTTTCGGGCACGATGCCCATTCCCACTTCATTGGTCACCAGCACAACTGGCGATGGGCAGCGCTTGCAGGCCGCTATCAAGGCATCGATTTCCACATTGACCTTCGACTCAAGCGCCGTGAAGTCCCAATTATCTATCTCCTGCTCGTCACCCGAGGCAAACAGAATATTGGTCACAAGCGTCGTGATGCACTCCAGCAGAATGGCTTCTGCAGGATCGTTATGTGGCGTGATGATGTCGGCAAGGTGCTGCCAGCGCTCTTCGGTGCGCCAGTGTGCAGGACGGTCGTCCCGATGGTGCTGAATGCGCTCGGCCATTTCGGCATCGAAAATCCGCGAAGTGGCGATATAGCAAACTCGAGGCGAGCCGCTGAGTAACGTTTCAGCGTGACGGCTCTTTCCGCTGCGCGCGCCGCCGGTTACCAGAATCATGATTGCGCTTCCAGATGTTGCTGCATTGTAGGCGAGATCCTTTGATATCAATACGTTCCCACATCACTGTGGCTAATATATCAAACAGAAAGCTTTATACTCCGCATTGCTCGCGATGTCACTGGATTGTCGAAGAGGAGAGGGACTGGAAGGAATAAAACAAAGACCGGGTGGCGACGAAGCCACCACCCGTTAATGACGGTTACTCGCCTTTCTGCTCGCCCATCACTTTCAGTTTCTTGGAGATGTCGCGACGTTCTTTGGACAGCTCAGCATTTTTGATGATGTAGTCATCAACGCGATCTTCGTAGTCGCCTTTCATGCTGGCGATGATGCCCTGAATAGCTTCAACGCTCATGCCTGGTTTGATGTAGTCGCTGAGGTTGTCCAGCAGCAGCACGCGTTTCTGGTTGTCACGGATCTTTTTCTCAACGTCCTGAATTTCACGCTGCAGCTTGTTCTTACGACGGAACAAACGTACGAACTCCAGTACGTCCTGAAACGAAGGTTTCGTGGTTTCCATTTTTATACCCCTGATATGTTGAGAGTCGGATTCGTTAAACAACGGCTACACGATAAGGTACACATTAGTCATATACCCTTCAACCTGTATGATTTTTCGTACTGCCGTTGTAGCAAACAATCATTTTTACTTTGGGTTCATCATAACCCTAAATCTAGCTGAATCGAAACAACCTGGCGCAAAAGCGCGTGCATCTGTCTTTTATTTACGCAACGCGCGGCACATCAGACTCGATAATAATTCCAGCTGACGCGCCAACTCCATGCTTAACCAGACGTAGCCATGAATGGAGGTCTCAGCCAGATTATCGTCTTTGTATTCATTCACCAGTTGACGCAGCTCCGCAACAATTTCGTTGAGCTTTTCGCTGTTTGCCTTGATAGGACGTGGATTGCCTTCGTACAACGCGTGGGCAATCGCCAGCAGCGTGTCTTGCGTCATAAGCTGCGTTTCCCGGAGAGTATGGGCGTTGAGCATCAGCAGGTGACCATGGCGCGATGCCCAGTGGGCGTTAATTTGCAGCTCCAGCATACACACCAGGTTGCGGCTCACGGTCTGGATAGCCTCAAAAATACCCTTGTGAATATGCGTTTCTTTGCTCGCTGGCGTAATCAGACCGCGCATTTTCACGACGTCGTTGAGGACTTTTTGCAGATGTTTTTCCAGACGCGGTCGCTCGATAAGATTCGGTGACAGTCCCGCCTGATAGATACGGTTAAACTGGGTCACAAACGAAGCCATCTGGATTCGCCAGTGGATAAAAGCGCGCTGCGGCCAGATACCGGTGAAGAGCATCGCCAATAGGCAGCCAAAGATAACGTCGCCGCTTCGCCACAGCGCGGTGGTCATATCGCCCGCCGGTGCGCCAACCACCACACCGAGAGTAATGCCGATAAGCAGCGCCTGGTATGGTTTTTTGCCCAGCGCGAGCCAACCGCACAGGAACATCGCCGCAGCGCACCAGATAAGCATCAGCGGCAAAGAGAAGAGTTCAAGCTTCAGGGCTATCAGCCCGAGAGCCGAGCCGAACACCGTCCCACCAATGCGTTGAAACGCACGCGGCACCACGTTACCCCAAAAAGAGATGGGCCCCATCACCACCACTAGCGTGATCAGCGGCCAGGAGCCGTCAGGGATATCCAGTAAGCGGACCAGCAAAAAGGTCAGTACAAAGGCCAGAGCGATACGCGCCCCGTGCACGGTGCGGTAATTACGATATAAACGAATTTCAAAAGGGCTGAGTGACTTATCCGGACGCACACCCACTCTCCGACAAGACTAAAGCGCGAATTGTACCTGCTCCTGCATGAAGAAAGTAGCCCGGCCGATCAAGGCGACGCCGGGATTTTGCACCGAGCCGCCCCGGAGTCGGCGCTAAAGCACCTCGTCCGGGCGACACATGAGCAAGTAGCCCGAACGAGCAACGCTTGGTTAGGCTTTGTGATGTAAATAATCACTCATGCGCGAGAACAACCCGCCTTTGCCAACGCTTTCCAGCGTAACCAGCGGCCACTGTGCGACAACCTTATCGCGATCGAGCAGCTGTATCTCGCCTACACGCTGGTGCGCGGCGATCGGTGCATCGAGTTCTTTGGTATCCAGCACGTATTTGGCTTTGATATTCGGCACTTCGGCTTTTGGTAACGCCAGCCAGAAATCCTGATCTGTGCCCAGGTTAATGTTTTCTTTATCGCCGTACCAGATACGCTCGGTGCCCACTTTCTTACCGTTTTGCAAAATCTGTACGGTATCAAAATTCTGCTGGCCCCAGTGCAGCAGCGTGCGCGCCTGGTCTTCGCGCCCTTTCGCGCTGTCGGCACCCATCACCACGGCAATCAGACGACGCTGGCCGTCAACCGCGGAAGCAATCAGGTTAAAGCCCGCACCGGAAGTATGACCGGTTTTCAAGCCATCGATGTTCATCGATTTTTCCCACAGCAGGCCGTTACGGTTCTGCTGGGTAATACCGTTCCACGTCAGGCTCTTTTCACTGTACATATGATAGAAATCTGGCTCGCCGTGAATAATCGCGCGGGAGAGCACCGCCAGGTCGTAGGCAGAGCTGTGCTGCCCCGGCGCATCCAGGCCATGTACGGTTTCAAAGTGGGTATCACGCAGATTCAGTTTCTGCACGTAGTCGTTCATCATTTTGACGAACTGCGGCTGTCCGCCCGCGACATAATCAGCAAGCGCCACGCAGGCATCGTTACCGGAGTCGACGATCAGCCCTCGGCTGAGATCGCGAACGCTCAGGCGGTCGCCCTGCTTAAGAAACATCAGTGAAGAGCCGTTAAACACCGGGTTACCCGCCGCCCAGGCATCGCGGCCCACGGTCACCATGTCATCGGCCGTAATACGATGGCTGTCGATGGCACGGTCCACTACATAGCCGGTCATCAGCTTGGTCAGGCTCGCGGGGTTACGCTGCTGGTGCTCATTACCGGCCGTCAGAACTTGCCCAGTGGTGTAATCCATCAGGACCCAGGCTCCAGCTTTAATCGGCGGAGGGGTGACGGAAGGTATCGCGGATTCGCCAGCAAAGGCACAGGAAACGCTCGAAGCGAGCAAAGAAACGGCAATAAGAAAACGGGCTTTCAACGGTAAATCCTCAACATTCACAAATTCGTCGTCCTTTTTACGGAAGTTCGTGCTTTGTGACAGGCTTAAATTGCAAGAAAATATGACATTCCTCGTCTCGGGCGTGAAAAAATACCCTGCGCGCCCGCTTCCTGATTCGGTTAACGCCCTTCTGATGCACCGCTAAATCGTTTACCATGAGCAGCAAAGCCATAGACGGACACTGTTAACGCCATGCAAGAAACTTCAAGCGCGCCGGGATTCCTGTTTCACGACTACGAGACCTTCGGAACAAGCCCTTCCCTCGACCGCCCTGCGCAATTCGCCGCCATTCGTACCGATAAAGATTTTACGATAATCGGTGAGCCTGAGGTTTTTTACTGTAAGCCTGCTGAGGATTATCTGCCGCAGCCCGAAGCGGTGTTAATAACCGGTATCACACCGCAGGAAGCACGCGCGAAAGGCGATAACGAAGCCGCATTTGCTAAGCGTATCCACGATATTTTCACCGTCCCGGATACCTGCGTAGTGGGCTATAACAACGTTCGTTTCGACGATGAAGTGACGCGCAATATCTTCTATCGCAACTTCTATGACCCGTATGCCTGGAGCTGGCAAAACCACAACTCACGTTGGGATCTGCTCGACGTAATGCGCGCCTGTTACGCTCTGCGCCCAGAAGGAATCAACTGGCCAGAAAACGACGACCGCCTGCCAAGCTTCCGCCTCGAGCATTTAACCAAAGCCAACGGCATTGAGCACAGTAACGCCCACGATGCGATGGCCGACGTTTATGCCACCATCGCCATGGCGAAACTGGTGAAAACGCAGCAGCCTAAGCTATTTGATTATCTCTATGCCTATCGCGGTAAAAACAAGCTGATGACGCTGATCGATGTGCCGCAGATGAAGCCGCTGGTGCACGTCTCCGGGATGTTCGGCGCGTGGCGCGGTAACACCAGTTGGGTCGCACCGCTGGCATGGCATCCGGATAACCGCAACGCGGTTATCATGGTGGATCTTGCTGGTGATATCAGCCCACTGCTGGAGCTTGATGTTGATTCCTTGCGCGAGCGCCTTTATACGGCAAAAGCTGATCTTGGCGATAATGCTCCGGTTCCGATTAAGCTGGTTCATCTGAATAAGTGCCCGGTGCTGGCCCAGGCCAACACCCTGCGCCCGGAAGATGCCGACCGCCTGGGAATCAACCGTCAACACTGTCTGGATAATCTGAAAACGCTGCGTGAAAATCCGCAGGTACGCGAGAAAGCCGTGGCGATTTTTGCCGAAGCCGAGCCGTTTGTACCGTCGGAGAATGTCGATGCCCAGCTCTATAACGGCTTCTTTAGCGATGCCGACAGAGCAGCGATGAAAATCGTGCTGGAGACCGAGCCACGCAACCTTCCCGCGCTGGATATTACCTTCGCGGATAAACGTATTGAGAAACTGCTATTTAACTATCGGGCGCGAAATTTCCCCGGCACGCTCGATGAACACGAGCAGCAGCGCTGGTTAGAGCACCGTCGGCAGATCTTTACTCCGGAGTTTTTACAGGCTTACGCGCAGGAGCTCGAAATGCTCTATGGGCAATATGAAGGGAATGCGGAAAAGCTGTCACTGCTGAAGGCGCTGTATCAGTACGCGCAGGAGATTGTGTAACCCTTGTAGCCCGGCCGAGTGAAACGACGCCGGGATTGCTCGCAACCAGAACCCGACGTCGCTTTGCCCATCTGGGCAACATGTTTACTTCTGTACGGTGATGGTCCAGGCCGCATCGCCGGACTGCTGGTAATCCGTCACCGTATAACCCTCTTCTGCCGCCCACTGTGGAATCGCTTCCGTCGCCTGGGTACAGTCAAACTCAATCACCAGCTGGTCGCCGTTGGCGAGTTCAGCCATCGCCGCTTTCGCTTCAATTAATGGGAACGGGCACACCTGGGTGACCACATCCAGTTTCTTCACAACCATGTTTAGCTCCTTATGCCGTCGCGGATTTCAGTTTGGCTTTCCGCTGCGGGCGAACATATAACATCCAGGACGCACACCACACGCCAAGGATCATAAATACCAGGCCAATCCAGCCCTGCCAGGTCATCATCGCGGTCATGACCAGGCCATTACCGATAGAACACCCACCGGCAATGCTAGCGCCAAAGCCCATCAACACACCACCACCGGCGCTGCGCAGCGTTGTGCTCGCATCGGCGGCACGCACGCGGAATTCACGGCTGGCTTTGGCAGCAATAAAGGAACCGATGAAAATGCCCAGCACCAGGAACACGCCCCAGTTAAGGTATTTGCTGTCACCGCCCACCAGGAACTGCAAAATATTGGCGGTAGGCGATGTGATACCCAGACCGAACATACGGCCCGTCGCTTCACTCATCGGCCACGCCAGCAGCGCAATCAGACCAATCAACACCGCGGTGAAAAACGGATGCCAGCGTTTTTCAAACAGCAGATGAGACAGACCGGTACGGCGTGGCGGCAACGAAGCCACTTTCAGCTTTGGTTTACGCAGCTCTTTGCGTACAAACCAGAGCGTGACCACCACCAGCAGCGCAATAATCGGCCAGACGGAGATATTGAGGGTTTCCGCGATGCCGTTGTGCGCGGTGGTATGTTCACCAAGAAACTTATTCAGACCCGCAGCGTGAGGCGAGCGCATCACAGCACTCATCACCATGTAGGTTATCAGCGCAATCCAGCTACCGATAAGCCCTTCCCCGGCGCGATACCAGGTCCCGGTGGCACATCCACCTGCATAGACAATACCGATACCAAAGACGAAGCCGCCGACGACGGTGCCCAACCACGGAAACGCACCTGCGTCATACTGCACCAGACCGGTCTGAATCAGCGCAAAAACGCCCACGCTTTGAATACAGATGGCGATTAATAACGCGTAAAACATGCGGTTATTTTTAGTGATATACATATCGCGGAAACCGCCGGTCAGGCAGAAGCGACCGCGCTGCATAACGAATCCCAATAAGGCGCCGCAGAGTATTCCGCTTATTATCATGTGCAACATAAGAATTAATTAACCCAATATTATCAGTCGTAAAATTATTCCCGACCGTGTCTTTGGTCTCCAATAACCAAAAACTCTATGTTATTCCTGATGGTTATTAATTCTCTGTTATTCAGACGAAAAAAAACCGGAGGCACATGGCCTCCGGTTCCGCTTTTCAGCACTCGCAAATTATGCGACGTCTTCGTACTGTGGTACCGGGTTGCGGAAACGCTTGGTCACGCATGCCAGGTACAGCAGGCCGATAGAACCCCAGATCAGACCCAGAATCATTGAGCTCTGTTCCAGGTTAATCCACAGTGCGCCAACGGTTAGCGCGCCACACACTGGCAGCACCAGGTACTGGAAGTGGTCTTTCAACGTCTTGTTACGCTTCTCACGGATCCAGAACTGAGAGATCACGGAGAGGTTAACGAAGGTGAATGCCACCAGCGCACCGAAGTTGATCAGCGCCGTTGCGGTTACCAGGTCGAATTTAATCGCCAGCAGCGCAATCGCGCCAACCAGCAGCACGTTGAACGCCGGGGTACGCCATTTCGGATGCACGTAACCGAAGAAGCTGTTCGGGAACACGCCGTCACGGCCCATAACGTACATCAGACGCGATACGCCTGCATGTGCCGCCATACCGGATGCCAGTACGGTGACGCTGGAGAAGATCAGTACGCCCCACTGGAAGGTTTTGCCCGCTACGTACAGCATGATTTCTGGCTGAGACGCATCCGGATCTTTAAAGCGAGAGATGTCCGGGAAGTACAGCTGCAGGAAGTAAGATGCACCGATAAAGATCATCCCGCCAATCAGCGCGGTCAGGAAAATCGCTTTCGGGATCACACGTTCTGCATCTTTAGTCTCTTCAGACAGAGAAGAGATACCGTCGAAGCCCAGGAACGAGAAGCACAGAATGGTCGCACCGGTAATCATCGGCACAACGTGCGCGCCTTCAGACCAGAACGGACGGGTGCTGGTCAGCGTACCTGCGCCTTCACCGTGCATCACACCGTAAATGATAAGGCCGACGATAACCGCCACGATACCCATCTGCAGAACCACAATCAGCGTGTTGAAGTTCGCCACGGCTTTGATGCTGCGCAGGTTAGAGATGGTCATAAAGGCCACCAGCGCGACAACAAAGATCCACGATGGTACAGAAGGCATCAGCGCTTCAAAGTAAATTTTAGCCAGCAGAATGTTGATCATCGGCATGAACAGATAGTCCAGCAGTGATGACCAGCCCACCATAAAGCCAACGACCGGGCTAATGGATTTCTGAGCATAGGTGTACGCAGAGCCAGCGGACGGGAACCGGCGAACCAGCTTACCGTAGCTTAGCGCTGTAAAGAGAATAGCGATCAGCGCAAAGGCATACGCCGTTGCAACGTGACCGTCTGTAAGGCCAGATACGATACCGAACGTATCGAACAGCGTCATTGGCTGCATATAGGCCAGGCCCATCATGACAACCGGAATCAGCGTAAGCGTTTTACGCAATTCCACGCGAGAGGTGTTTGGAGTAACGTTATTTGACACGGTGAGCCCCCTGTTCGGCGACTGCCGGTGCAAAAAAGAAAAATTGCCCCATTTTTTTTCTGTTTCCTCAGCGACAACAACTGTCGTTTTTTAAGTAAATATCTATCCGGTACGAAGCCCGGCCTCTTTTATTGGATGGTTGTTTTGATGTAAAAAAATAACCGACGTGGCAATCACGTCGGTTAGTCTCATTTTTTACATTCGACATATTTTGCACCAAACGAATGCAAAAACACAAGCCAGTGAGAGAAGGAATAATGCGAGTTCTCATCCAACTGGCTGATTAACCAGCAATCTATAAAGTGTGACTCAGATTTATAGCACGATTTGCTAAAACAGCTAAGCCAACAACAATCAATAACCCTACAAATTTTGTATCTATATATATGTTACATAAATGAGTGGTTATTCCAGACTGCTACTCCAGAGGCATCCGCAGGGGGTCTGGGAATTGATATTCAAAGCCTAATTCACGACAGATTCGACTACCGTCGATGATTTTCCCCTGCCCTTTACCGCTGTCACTAAAAACGGGCACCGGCAGCCCAAGCTCACGGGCCATCTGCGGATAAAACACACCGCGGGCGGGATGCCCTGGCGCACAAATATTGTAGATGTGACCGCCTTTCGGTGCCTGCAGCAATAACGTAATAGCTGCAATCACATCGTCCAGATGCACCAGGTTTACGCCCTGCTGGCCGTCAGAAGCCGATTTTCCAGCAAAGAAACGGCCGGGATGACGTTCCGGCCCCACCAGCCCTGCGAGGCGCAGAATATCGACCGACGTTCCCGGCAGCTGATGCAGCCAATCTTCAAGCTCTTTTAGTACTCGTCCGCTCGCCGTCACAGGATTGCGGGGAGAGATTTCTTTTACCGTCCCCTCTTCATTACCGTACACCGACGTCGAACTGGTAAAGAGGATGCGCGGAATATGATGCGCCAGCGCCGAGTCCACAATCTCCTGCACCGCCTGATGGTAAAAATCTTCACCCGGGCCACTACGACGCGCCGGTAATGTAATCACTAATGCGTCGACGTTCATTAAAGCATCGAGGTCATCGGCCTCGCACACCAGCTGTGGATCGAGCCGCAACGGATAGCTATCAATCCCGCACATCCGTGCTGCTTCCACGCCGTCCTCAGTCGTTTTACTGCCGGTCACCTGCCAGCCACGCGCCATCAACGACAGCGCCAGCGGCATACCCAGCCACCCTAAACCGACGATTGCCACTTTCTTCATTGCGCTATCTCCTGGTTCTTGCCGAACTACCTTAATAAGGCTACGCCACCACGATAAAACTGACAATTTATAGTCGCTACATGAATTGATTTAATGAATGTAAAAAGCGCTTGCGTTCAATGACAAAAGTGGTTTAGGTTAAAAGACATCAAGTGAATAGTCATTCAACGAGAAATTTATGAGCCGCGTTCAATTTAAACACCACCATCATCACCATCACCCTGACTAGTCTTTCAGGCGATGTGTGCTGGGAGACATTCAGATCTTCCAGTGGTGCATGAACGCAAGAGAGCCCCCGGAAGATATCTTCCGGGGGCTTTTTTTTTGAACAAAATTCAGCAGGGTAATGAGGAATACAGAATGTTAGATAACAGCCGTTTACGCATAGCTATGCAGAAATCAGGTCGCCTGAGCGATGATTCACGCGAATTACTGGCCCGTTGTGGCATCAAAATCAATCTCCACACCCAGCGCCTGATTGCGATGGCGGAGAACATGCCTATCGACATCCTGCGCGTTCGCGATGACGATATCCCTGGCCTGATTATGGATGGCGTCGTTGATCTCGGTATCATTGGCGAGAACGTGCTGGAAGAAGAGCTGCTGAGCCGCCGCGCTCAGGGCGAAGACCCGCGCTACTTTACCCTGCGTCGCCTGGACTTCGGCGGCTGCCGCCTGTCGCTGGCTACCCCAGCGGATGAAGCGTGGAACGGCCCTGCTGCGCTCGACGGCAAACGCATCGCCACCTCTTACCCACACCTGCTGAAGCGTTACCTCGATCAGAAAGGCATCAGCTTTAAATCCTGTCTGCTGAACGGTTCCGTCGAAGTTGCCCCACGCGCTGGCCTTGCTGACGCCATTTGCGACCTGGTATCGACTGGCGCAACGCTTGAGGCCAACGGCCTGCGCGAAGTCGAAGTGATGTTCCGCTCTAAAGCCTGCCTTATCCAGCGCGACGGCGAGATGAGCGAAGCCAAACAGCAGCTGATCGACCGTCTGTTAACCCGTATTCAGGGCGTGATTCAGGCTCGCGAATCGAAGTACATCATGATGCACGCGCCAACCGAGCGTCTGGATGAAGTTATCGCCTTGCTGCCTGGCGCTGAACGCCCAACCATTCTGCCGCTGGCGGGCGATAAGCAGCGCGTGGCGATGCACATGGTGAGCAGCGAAACTCTGTTCTGGGAAACCATGGAAAAACTGAAGGCCCTGGGTGCCAGCTCTATTCTGGTGCTGCCAATTGAGAAGATGATGGAGTAATAACCATGAGCTTCAATACCCTGATTGACTGGAATAGCTGTAGCCCCGAACAACAGCAAGCGCTGCTGATGCGCCCGGCCATTTCCGCCTCCGACAGCATTACCCGCACGGTGGCCGAGATTCTGGATAACGTCAAAGCCAACGGTGACAGCGCGCTGCGTGAATACAGCGCGAAGTTTGATAAAACCGAAGTCGGCGCGATGAAAGTTACCGCAGACGAAATTCAGCAGGCCAGCAATCGTCTGAGCGATGAACTTAAGCAGGCGATGCAGGCGGCAGTGTGTAATATCGATACCTTCCACACGGCGCAGATTCTGCCGCCAGTGGATATTGAAACTCAGCCGGGCGTGCGTTGCCAGCAGGTAACCCGCCCTATCGCCTCAGTTGGCCTTTATATTCCAGGCGGTTCCGCCCCGCTGTTCTCTACCGTATTAATGCTGGCGACCCCGGCGCGTATCGCCGGCTGCAAAAAAGTGGTGCTTTGTTCACCACCGCCGATTGCCGATGAGATCCTGTATGCCGCGCAGCTTTGCGGCGTAGAGAACGTCTATAAAGTCGGCGGCGCGCAGGCGATTGCCGCGCTGGCGCTGGGCACCGAATCGATTCCGAAGGTCGATAAAATCTTCGGGCCAGGTAATGCCTATGTCACCGAAGCGAAGCGCCAGGTCAGCCAGCGCCTCGACGGTGCGGCAATTGATATGCCTGCCGGCCCTTCTGAAGTGCTGGTGATCGCCGACAGCGGTGCTACGCCAGATTTTATCGCCTCTGACCTGCTTTCTCAGGCGGAACACGGCCCGGACTCACAGGTTATCCTGCTGACGCCAGATGCGAAGATTGCCGAAGGCGTCGCCGAAGCCGTTGAACGCCAGCTTGCCGAACTCTCCCGCGCAGATACCGCGCGACAGGCGCTCTCCGCCAGCCGCCTTATCGTGGCAAAAGACCTGGCGCAATGCGTGGCGATTTCCAATGCTTATGGCCCGGAACACTTAATCATCCAGACCCGCAACGCCCGTGAGCTGGTTGACGATATCACCAGCGCCGGTTCCGTGTTCCTCGGTGACTGGTCGCCGGAGTCCGCAGGCGACTACGCTTCCGGTACTAACCACGTGCTGCCGACCTACGGCTACACGTCAACCTGTTCAAGCCTGGGGCTGGCCGATTTCCAGAAACGGATGACCGTTCAGGAACTGTCCCGCGATGGCTTTAGTGCTATCGCCGCCACGATTGAAACGCTGGCCGCCGCCGAGCTGCTGACCGCCCACAAAAATGCCGTCACCCTGCGCGTTAACGCCCTGAAGGAGCAAGCATGAGCATTGAACAGTTAGCCCGCGACAACGTTCGCGCTTTAACCCCGTACCAGTCTGCCCGCCGTCTTGGTGGCAAAGGTGACGTCTGGCTGAATGCCAATGAATACCCGACGGCGGTGCCATTCGAGCTGAGCCAGCAAACGCTGAACCGCTACCCGGAGTGTCAGCCAAAAGCGGTGATTGAAAACTATGCCGCCTATGCGGGCGTGAAACCCACGCAGGTGCTGGTTAGCCGCGGCGCGGATGAAGGTATTGAACTGCTGGTACGCGCCTTCTGTGAGCCGGGCCGCGATGCGGTACTGTTCTGCCCTCCAACCTACGGTATGTACAGCGTTAGCGCCGAAACCATCGGCGTAGAGTGCCGCACCGTGCCGGCCAAAGCCGACTGGCAGCTCGACCTGCCGGCCATCGCCGATAGCCTTAGCAACGTGAAAGTGGTCTACGTCTGTAGCCCGAACAACCCAACCGGGCAGGTTATTAACCCGCAGGATTTCCGTACCCTGCTGGAGATGACCCGCGATAAAGCGCTGGTGGTTGCCGATGAAGCCTATATTGAATTCTGCCCGCAGGCGACGCTGGCAGGCTGGCTGGCTGAATACCCGCACCTGGTCATTCTGCGCACCCTCTCCAAAGCCTTTGCCCTGGCAGGTCTGCGCTGCGGCTTCACGCTCGCCAATGAGGAAGTGATTGCCTTATTAATGAAAGTGATCGCGCCTTATCCGCTTTCCACCCCGGTTGCTGATATCGCGGCCCAGGCGCTTAGCGCGCAGGGGATTGCCGCGATGCGCGAGCGCGTGGCGCAGATTTTAAGCGAGCGCGAGTATCTGGTAGAGGCGCTCCGCACCATTGACTGCGTTGAACAGGTTTTTGATTCCGAGACCAACTACGTACTGGCCCGAATCAAAGCCTCAAGTATCGTATTTAAATCTTTGTGGGATCAGGGCATTATCTTACGAGACCAGAATAAACAACCTTCATTAAGCGGCTGTTTGCGCATCACTATTGGCACTCGTGCTGAAAGCCAGCGCGTGATTGACGCTTTGAAAGCGGAGACCGTATGACCCAGAAGTTTCTCTTTATCGATCGCGATGGCACCCTGATTTCCGAACCACCAAGCGACTATCAGGTAGACCGTTTTGACAAACTGGCCTTCGAACCCGACGCTATTCCGGTGCTGCTTCAACTGCAAAAAGCCGGTTATAAGCTGGTGATGATCACTAACCAGGACGGACTGGGCACCGACAGCTTCCCACAGGCGGACTTCGACGGCCCGCACAACCTGATGATGCAGATCTTCACCTCTCAGGGCGTGCTCTTTGACGATGTGCTGATCTGTCCGCACCTGCCGGCCGATAACTGCGAGTGCCGCAAGCCAAAAACGCAGCTGGTGACCGCATGGCTGGCGAATGAAGTAATGGACACGGCCAACAGCTACGTGATTGGCGACCGCGCCACCGACGTTGAGCTGGCGGTCAACATGGGCATTACCGGCCTGCGCTATAACCGCGACACGCTGAACTGGGCAATGATTGGCGAACGGCTGACCCGCCGCGACCGCTACGCGCACATCGAGCGCAACACCCGCGAAACGCAGATTGACGTGGAAGTGTGGCTGGATCGCGAAGGCGGCAGCAAAATCAATACCGGCGTTGGCTTCTTTGACCACATGCTGGATCAGATTGCCACCCACGGCGGATTCCGCATGAACATCACCGTGAAGGGCGACCTGTATATCGACGATCACCATACGGTGGAAGATACCGGCCTGGCGCTCGGCGAGGCGCTGAAGGTGGCGCTCGGCGACAAACGCGGTATCAACCGCTTTGGTTTTGTACTGCCAATGGACGAATGTCTGGCGCGCTGCGCGCTGGATATCTCCGGCCGCCCGCACCTGGAATATAAAGCCGAGTTCACCTACCAGCGCGTAGGCGATCTCAGCACCGAGATGATCGAGCACTTCTTCCGCTCGCTCTCCTACGCCATGGGCATCACCTTGCACCTGAAAACCAAGGGCAAAAACGATCATCACCGCGTAGAAAGTCTGTTCAAAGTCTTCGGCCGTACTCTGCGCCAGGCGATTCGCGTAGACGGCAACACCCTTCCTTCTTCGAAAGGAGTGCTGTGATGAATGTGGTCGTCCTTGATACCGGCTGCGCGAACCTTAACTCGGTGAAGTCAGCGATTGCTCGCCACGGCTACGAGCCAGTGGTGAGCCGCGACCCGGAGGTGGTGCTGCGCGCCGATAAGCTATTTCTACCGGGCGTAGGCACGGCGCAAGCCGCCATGGACCAAATTCGCGAGCGCGAGCTGGTCGATTTAATCAAAGCCTGTACTCAGCCGGTGCTGGGAATCTGCCTCGGTATGCAGCTGCTCGGCCGCCGTAGCGAAGAGACAAACGGCGTAGACCTGCTCGGCATCATCGAACAAGATGTGCCGAAGATGACCGATTTTGGCCTGCCGCTGCCGCACATGGGCTGGAACCGTGTCTATCCGAAAGCAGGCGATCGTCTGTTCCGCGGCATTGAAGACGGCGCCTACTTCTACTTCGTCCACAGCTACGCCATGCCGGTCAACGAGTACACCATCGCCCAGTGCAACTATGGCGAACCGTTCACCGCCGCCGTGCAGAAAGATAACTTTTACGGCGTGCAGTTCCACCCTGAACGGTCGGGTGCCGCAGGCGCACAGCTGCTGAAAAACTTCCTGGAGATGTGATGATCATTCCTGCTTTAGATTTGATTAATGGCACCGTGGTGCGTCTCCATCAGGGAGATTACGGACAACAGCGCGACTACGGCAATGACCCGTTGCCGCGGTTGCAAGATTACGCGGCTCAGGGCGCAGAAGTGCTGCACCTGGTCGACTTAACCGGCGCGAAAGACCCGGCGCAGCGGCAGATCCCACTGCTGAAAACGCTGGTTGCCGGTGTAAAGGTGCCGGTTCAGGTTGGCGGTGGCGTGCGTACTGAAGAAGATGTTGCCGCCCTGCTCGACGCAGGCGTAGCTCGCGTGGTCGTGGGCTCAACGGCGGTAAAATCACCGGAAGTGGTCAAAGGCTGGTTCAAACGTTTTGGCGCCGAGCATTTAGTGCTGGCGCTTGACGTGCGCATTGATGAGAACGGCACCAAGCAGGTGGCAGTCAGCGGCTGGCAGGAAAACTCCGGCGTCACGCTGGAAGAGCTGGTCGAAACCTATCTGCCGGTTGGCCTGCAGCACGTGCTGTGCACCGATATCTCCCGCGACGGCACGCTGGCGGGCTCTAACGTCTCGCTGTACGAAGAAGTCTGCGCTCGCTATCCGCAGGTGGCATTCCAGTCTTCCGGCGGTATTGGCGACCTTAACGATATCGCCGCGCTGAGCGGTACCGGTGTGCGCGGCGTGATTGTCGGGCGTGCTCTGCTGGAAGGTAAATTTAACGTAACGGAGGCCATCCAATGCTGGCAAAACGGATAATCCCTTGTCTCGATGTGCGTGATGGTCAGGTCGTTAAAGGCGTGCAGTTCCGCAACCACGAAATCATCGGCGATATTGTTCCGCTGGCAAAACGCTACGCTGACGAAGGCGCAGACGAGCTGGTGTTCTACGATATCACCGCCTCCAGCGATGGCCGCGTAGTCGACAAAAGCTGGGTCTCCCGCGTTGCCGAAGTCATTGATATCCCGTTCTGCGTTGCCGGTGGTATCAAGTCCATCGATGACGCCGCGCGCATCCTCTCCTTCGGCGCGGACAAAATTTCTATCAACTCCCCGGCGCTCGCTGACCCGGAACTGATTACCCGCCTGGCGGATCGCTTCGGCGTGCAGTGCATCGTGGTAGGTATTGATACCTGGTTTGATGCCGACACTGGCAAGTATCATGTCAATCAGTATACCGGCGATGAGAGCCGCACCCGCGTGACCCAGTGGGAAACGCTGGACTGGGTACAGGAAGTTCAAAAGCGCGGCGCAGGCGAAATCGTCCTCAACATGATGAACCAGGACGGCGTGCGTAACGGCTACGACCTGGAACAGCTGAAAAAAGTACGCGAAGTCTGCCACGTGCCGCTGATCGCCTCCGGCGGTGCTGGCACCATGGAGCACTTCCTGGAAGCATTCCGCGACGCCAACGTCGACGGTGCGCTGGCCGCGTCGGTGTTCCACAAACAGATTATTAATATTGGTGAACTAAAAGCGTACCTGGCAGCACAGGGCGTGGAGATACGGGTATGTTAACTGAACAACTGGACTGGGAAAAAACCGACGGACTGATGCCCGCCGTTATCCAACACGCGGTATCCGGCGAAGTGTTAATGCTGGGCTACATGAACCAGGAAGCGCTGGCAAAAACGCAAGAAACGGGCAAAGTCACCTTTTTCTCGCGCACTAAGCAGCGCCTGTGGACCAAAGGTGAAACCTCCGGCAACTATCTGAACGTGGTTAGCATTGCGCCCGACTGCGATAACGACACGCTGCTGATTCTGGTAAACCCTATCGGCCCTACCTGCCACAAAGGCACGTCGAGCTGCTTCGGTGACACCAGCCACAAATGGCTGTTCCTGTATCAGCTTGAACAGCTGCTGGCCGAGCGTAAGACCGCCGACCCGGCTAGCTCCTACACGGCGAAGCTGTATGCCAGCGGCACCAAGCGTATTGCGCAGAAAGTGGGCGAAGAAGGCGTGGAAACCGCGCTGGCGGCTACCGTGCACGATAAGTTTGAGTTGAAGAATGAAGCTTCAGATTTGATGTATCACCTGCTGGTGCTGCTGCAGGATCAGGAGTTAGATTTGACGACCGTTATCGATAATTTGCGGGAACGGCATCAGTAAACAATAAAAAGCCCGGTATCAGAACCGGGCTTTTTATTTCTTAGATCAACAATCAATCATTCCCAAACAGATCGCGGGTATATACCTTCTCCGCGACGTCTGACAATTCTTCCGCCATACGGTTAGAAATGATGACATCAGCTTCCTGTTTAAACGCATCCAGGTCGCGAACAACGCGAGAATTAAAGAATTCATCCTCTTCCATCACCGGCTCGTACACGATAACCGGGATACCTTTCGCTTTAATGCGCTTCATGATCCCCTGAATCGAGGAGGCACGGAAGTTGTCCGAGCCTGACTTCATGACCAGGCGATATACACCGACCACTTTCGGCTTACGTGCCAGAATAGAATCAGCGATGAAATCTTTACGGGTACGGTTAGCATCCACAATCGCGCCCACAATGTTATTGGGGACCGCAGCGTAGTTGGCCAGCAGCTGTTTGGTATCTTTCGGCAGGCAGTAGCCGCCGTAGCCAAACGATGGGTTGTTGTAATGGTTGCCAATACGGGGATCCAGGCAGACCCCTTCGATAATCTGGCGGGAGTTCAGACCCAGGCTTTCCGCATAGCTATCCAGTTCGTTGAAGTAGGCCACGCGCATTGCCAGATAGGTATTCGCAAACAGCTTAATAGCTTCGGCTTCGGTCGAATCAGTAAACAGCGTCGGGATGTCTTTCTTAATCGCCCCTTCCTGCAGCAGTGCCGCAAAACGCTCGGCACGCTCTGAACGCTCACCGATAACGATGCGGGACGGATGCAGGTTGTCGTACAGCGCACGGCCTTCGCGCAAAAACTCAGGCGAGAAGAAGACGTTATCAATACCGAGCTGCTTTTTAATAGAGTTTGTAAAACCAACAGGAATGGTCGACTTGATGATCATCACCGCTTTCGGGTTGATTTCCGTTACGTCACGGATAACTGATTCAACGCTTGCGGTGTTGAAGTAGTTGGTTTTCGGATCGTAGTCGGTCGGCGTGGCAATAATCACGAAATCGGCGTCGCGGTAAGCATCATGCTTATCGGTCGTCGCGCGGAAATTCAGCGATTTCGTCGCCAGATACTCTTCAATCTCTTTATCGACAATCGGCGATTTCTTCTGATTCAGCATATCGACTTTGGCCTGCACGATATCCAGCGCCACCACTTCATGGTGCTGGGCAATCAGAATACCGTTCGATAAACCTACGTAACCTGTTCCTGAAATAGTTATCTTCATTCGTTGTGTAACTTCTTCCGGTTAAACATTTAGGGTGAATGCATCATCGATATTACTTGATTTGTCACCAAATATAGTGATCATTCAGTAATAACCCTGCAAGTATAAACTGAATTGAACTTGGGCCGATAAGAGTTAGCCTAGTATTGACATTTTTAGGAGAAACGCTAGTGAGCACGACCACAATGCTGAATTATATAATTATTCAATTATAAACACTCTGTAACAGAGTCTCAGTTTCTCTAACCCCCTAAAATAAACCGACTAAACATAAGAGCATTAACTAAGCGACTCAGTTTTTCTTAGGCTTTTTCTAACCAATATTTTCTGAATGCACCGTAGCCTAATACAACTATAGCACCCAGCATGCAACCAAATAGAATGGAAAAAGCTATTAGTGGTATTTTTTTAGGGCCCATACTTACAGTTGGCAAGAAAGGCCTCATTAAATAGTCATAAGAACCAATGTTGATATTTTTAATGTCGACTGACTCCAATATTTTTATTTTATTGTCTACAGCGTAATATTTATCAGAAAGTACCACAGGGCTATTTTTATAATTTTGCAAAAGAAGTTCTAAATTATCGCTACCAAGCATAAAAAGCTTATCGTTGCTAACGTATTCAGCAAAGCCAGCTTTCGATTTTTTAATATTTAATTCATTTGCTAATTTTAAAGATTGTTCGACATCAGACACACGCTGTAGTTTTTTTTCTGCGGCCAAATTCTTTTGAATTAACAACTCATTCTTTAGCAAGAAGAGTTTGTGATTTAATGAGGCCACCAAATCTTTCTTTAGCCGCTCAGTTGCAACGTCATTGGCATTATGAATCAAACTAATTAGAGATCTTTGAGCCTCTTCTGCAGAGCCTCTCTGCACCATGTATGAAATTCTAAAAGGCAATGTTGGAGCAAGGGGGGACAATGCAGCATTTTTAGCCTGGTCGATATCTAGCGTATCAAAGCTAATAACATCACTAGTCCTCCCCATATAATCCAACGACAATGTATATAATGATGATTTGAATTGTTCCAAAAACAACTTCTGACTATCACTAATTTTAGGCGCATCCTCACCATATATAATACCTAAAATATCAATATATGGAGATATTTCTCCTACTGCTGGCCTAGTTATTAATGCACTTGAGACCCATTTTTCTTTTGAATGTTTCAAATATATCATACAAGTAGCCAATGATATAATAACGCAAAAAAGAACAGTCCATTTTCCACGCCATAGTCTCATCGCAACTTTAATCAGATCCACTTCACTCTGTTTTTCATCATTCGAAATGTCTTTCACTGATTTTTGATTCATGTTGCATCAACCTATATGTTATCAAGTGCTTTCAGTATATTAATGTGTAATGA
Organism: uncultured Kluyvera sp.; assembly: GCF_902485085.1. Lineage (NCBI taxonomy): Bacteria > Pseudomonadati > Pseudomonadota > Gammaproteobacteria > Enterobacterales > Enterobacteriaceae > Kluyvera > uncultured Kluyvera sp. Next base: position 40,823 of record NZ_CABTJS010000171.1, on the reverse strand, counting down.
AAATACGCCACTCTTTATAGTAAACACTATAAATAAAGCGTTACGTCAAAGAATAATAGAATATCAACAAATAATGAATAAATAATTTATATGGATACATTTGCTCATCTTGAGTATAGCCTGGGTAAACCCCAGGCTATGTTTATTTATTTATTAATCCAACCATTCAGTATGGAATACACCTTCTTTATCAGTGCGTTTATAAGTATGCGCACCGAAGTAGTCACGCTGAGCCTGAATCAGGTTCGCAGGCAGCACCGCAGAACGGTAGCTGTCGTAGTACGCGACGGCTGCAGAGAAGGTTGGAACCGGAATACCGTTCTGAACCGCATAAGCAACAACGTCACGCAGCGCCTGCTGGTATTCATCAGCGATATTTTTGAAATACGGTGCCAGTAGCAGGTTTGCAATACCTTTGTTTTCAGCATACGCATCGGTAATTTTCTGCAGGAACTGTGCACGAATGATGCAACCCGCACGGAAGATCTTCGCGATTTCGCCGTAGTTCAGATCCCAATTGTATTCGTCAGACGCGGCACGCAGCTGAGAGAATCCCTGTGCATAGGAGACGATTTTGCCCAGGTACAGTGCGCGACGCACTTTCTCAACGAATTCTGCTTTATCGCCAGCCAGTTTCGCCTGCGGGCCAGACAGCACTTTAGCTGCCGCAACGCGCTGGTCTTTCAGGGAGGAGATGTAACGTGCGAACACGGATTCGGTGATAAGAGACAGCGGCTCACCCAGATCCAGAGAGCTCTGGCTGGTCCATTTGCCGGTACCTTTGTTTGCCGCTTCGTCCAGAATCACATCAACCAGGTATTTACCTTCTTCGTCTTTCTTGGTGAAGATATCTTTGGTGATGTCGATCAGATAGCTGCTCAGCTCACCTTCGTTCCACTCGGTGAAGGTGGTTGCCAGCTCTTCGTTAGACAGATTCAGGCCACCTTTCAGCAGGGAGTAAGCTTCAGCAATCAGCTGCATGTCGCCGTACTCGATACCGTTGTGAACCATTTTCACGTAGTGACCCGCACCGTCAGCGCCGATGTAAGTTACGCAAGGTTCGCCATCTTCAGCGACTGCAGCAATCTTAGTCAGAATTGGCGCAACCAGCTCGTAAGCTTCTTTCTGGCCGCCAGGCATGATAGATGGGCCTTTCAGCGCGCCCTCTTCACCACCGGAAACACCGGTACCGATGAAGTTGAAGCCTTCAGCAGACAGTTCACGGTTACGACGAATGGTGTCCTGGAAGAAGGTGTTGCCGCCATCAATGATGATGTCGCCTTTATCAAGGTACGGCTTCAGGGAATCGATAGCAGCGTCGGTACCCGCTCCTGCTTTCACCATTAACAGGATGCGACGAGGCGTCTCGAGGGATTCAACAAACTCTTTCACCGTATAATAAGGCACCAGCTTCTTGCCAGGGTTCTGGGCAATCACTTCTTCAGTCTTTTCACGGGAGCGGTTGAAAACAGAGACGGTATAACCACGGCTTTCGATGTTGAGCGCCAGATTACGCCCCATCACTGCCATACCGACGACGCCGATTTGTTGCTTGGACATTACATACTCCTGTCAGGTGTGGTTACTGCGGATCATTACGCAGGCAAATACTCATGTGATGTTAACCTATCTTAGGCACATTTGAATAGCATGATTCTATGTTTCGAATGTTCAAAATATCGTCAAACGTGATAAAATAAATACAACCATCATTTTTTGTTTAGTTTCATTTTCGTTAATAACTTTAGGACAAATAGATTATCAATGATTAGGGTAAATATTAATGCCAACGTAAAAGCAACGACCGCGGTTAATACAGAGTTAATAATATCACTGTGGATAATTTTTTTGTGACCCCACTAACTGCATACATTATAAAAACATGAGTTAGATAAATTCCGTATGTATGTTTAGATACCTTTGCAACCCATCGCGTTATCATCGACTCCCGAAGAGTTTGAAATAGAATAAACAAACCACCAGCACAAAACACCATGTTTATATCAATACCATAAGGCGTCTGATTATTTCCCAATACATTAAAATTAACTAATGTAAATGTGATTGTCATAAAATATCCGACGATAGCCAATATGTAAGCATTTTTCCTATATCTAGAAAGTTCCAAACCGTTAAGCAAACCACCAATGAGAAAATAGACAAACCAACCATCAGTAATATAAGGTGTGGGAATAACATTCCACTCAGGGAAGTAGCGATTCAAGTAAAGTGGAATCCAACTAATCACAAGTAAGAATGAGATTGCTTTGAGGCGGTTATCTGGTTCTATTCTCTGTGTAATATAACCGACGAAGGGAGCAACGGCATAAGCACCAATGATCCAGTATACGAACCAGTAATGCAGAGAAACGAACATTGAGCTATTATGAATAGGGCCAATCATAACCGCATGCAAGAAGTCAGTGATGGTAGCTAATGAAAAAAAACCTGACAGTGCATGTTCCGCTCGTCCAAAGTTAAAATGCACCATAAAATAATGGATATATGCATAAATTAAAAACGGTATAACTATAGTGATTAATCTATTGTAATAGTAAATTTTCAGGTTAGTAATTTTCTCATTAAGCGCAAAATACCCACTAATTAAAAAAAATGAAATAAATCCCGCACGTGATACTGATTGCCACATCAATGCTGCGGCATTGGAATTAGCATCGACCTTATACTCTGGTGTCGAATGAATTAAAACCACCATGAATATAGCAAAGACTCTCAGAATCTCAATACCCTGCATTCTTTTTGCAATCATAATAATTTTATATCAACAAGGTGACAGTAGACAGGACAACAAATACTATCATCCTGTTTAGATGCATTGCAGAATACACACTACAGCGATAGTTTTGTTAATTTATCCAGTGCGATTTCAACCAGTTTGGTAGCATTTGAAACACTACTGCTTTCTGCATAACAACGTAATTCTGGTGCATTTCCCGATGGGCGCAGATGAATCACGTCATCATCGCTTAGCAAGATACGCATACCATCAGTTAAATCCACGCTTTTAACGCTTTTGTTAACACCAAGAGAATGTACAAATGCAAGAGGGTCTTGCTGCGCGCCAGCAATAATTTGGTTACTGAGTGCTTTTGAAAAACTCTGTATACGGTTTGAATATGTGAAGCGTTGCGGTAAAGAAATTAACAAACTTGAAACTGAAGTATTTGCTGTCACCGCACCGGCAAATACCATAAGAAACGGTAGGACGGCGTCGCGCGTCGGCAATGCTGTAATTGTATTTCCGCCAAAAGAGACGTCACTGCCCAACAAAAAGCCACCATTAGCTTCAAAGCCAGCAACACGAGAAAAACTCGCTTTAAGAAAATTAAAAGCTTCGATAACATATGGTGAACCAATTTTTGTTAATTCTATATACTTGAAAAACCGTGATTTTTCAATCGCTGTATTGCAACTGACTGGAATAGCCAATCCTTCGATACGAAGGACTTTGGCACAAAGCAGTCCTAGGATATCGCCACGCAACCATTCGCCCTTTTCGTCAGCAACCAACGGGCGATCGCCGTCGCCATCGGTTGAAAATATTGCATCAAGTTCGAACTCTACCGACCATTGGCGCGCTTTTACTCTATCTTCCTCAGCTACAGCTTCAGTATCTATTGGCACGAATTTATCACTTCTACCAATACTAATTACTTCAGCACCAAGTTGAGTGAAAATCCTAGCATAGAGATCACGTCCAGCGCTGGAGTGCTCATAAATTCCCACTCGCTTTCCTACAAACATATTAAGCGGGAACAATGACGTATAGCGCTTGATATAATTATCTGCTGCACCCGGAGACGTAATCAAGTCAGGCGGCGATGGCACAAAGCTAAAAGCAGACTCGCATTGTAAAATACTGAGTTCATCGGCCTTCGTTATTTCACCATCAGGACGGTAAAATTTCAGTCCATTACGATCGAAAGGAATGTGACTCCCCGTGACCATAATGGCGGGGATCTTGTCTTGCAAGGATTGATTAGCCAATGCCGGCGTAGGAATTACACCATAGTAAGCAACTTTGATGCCCTTATCGATAATGGCCTGAGCACAGGCTTGTGCCATAGCGTAGCTGCTTGGTCGGTTATCAATGGCCAGGGCAATGGTATCAAAAGTGAAATCCTTTGCCATTACATCAATGAATGAATGCGCAAACGCGGCACATACCTCAGGCTTAAAATCAACAACTAATCCTCTCGCCCCACTAGTACCAAACTCAATATCGCTATTTTCAATGACATGTCTAGAATTTAACATTATTTATTGTCCTTCACTCGGCCATATTTATCATCAAACCGCACAATATCGTCACTGCCAAGATACGTTCCTGATTGAATTTCAATAACCTCGAGCGGAACTTTACCCGGGTTTTCCAGCGTATGCACAACGCCAACTGGAATAAAAGTCGACTCATTCTCAGAAACAAGGAAAATATCATCACCACGTGTAACCCTCGCAGTACCTGATACCACTACCCAATGTTCGGCACGGTGATAATGCATTTGTGTTGATATTCGTTCGCCCGGCTTCACGGTGATGCGTTTAACCTGGTAGCGTCCCCCTTGGTCAACAGAATCATACCGTCCCCATGGGCGATATTCCTCGCGATGGCGGAGATGTTCAATACGATTTTCATGCTTGAGGACATCAACAATCTTTTTGATATCCTGAACACTATCTTGCTTTGCAATCAATAACGCATCTTTTGTCTGGATAACCACAAGATCATCAACACCGATGGTTGCAACTAATGAGTTTTCGGCATAAATATAGTTATTGCTGCCGTTGTGGTTGATCACATCACCATGTGTCACGTTACCGTTACAATCTTTACTGGAAATTTCCCACAGTGAATTCCATGAACCAACGTCACACCACTGGGCATCCATAGGAACGACAACACTGTGTTTCGTTTTCTCCATTACGGCATAATCAACGGAATCGTCTGGACAAGCAGAAAATACATCTTTTTCGAGACGGATAAAATCAAGATCTACCGTTGCCCCCGCCATCGCTAGCTTACAAGCGTTAAAAATATCTGGACGGAATCTTTCCAGTTCAGCTAGATAAACACTGGCTCTAAACATGAACATGCCACTATTCCACAAATAATGGCCATCACGCAAATAGGTCTCCGCTGTCACTAGATCAGGTTTTTCAACGAACTCATTAACCTTATAGACAGATTTAGCAACAGCCTCTCCCTGTCGAATGTAACCATAACCTGTTTCTGCTCGGGATGGTACGATACCAAAGGTTACCATTTTGCCCTTTTCTGCCTGAGTCTGGGCCAAGGTTATACTGCTACAGAATGCTTTAGTGTTCTGGATAACATGGTCGGCGGCCAATATCAGCATAATCGGATCGTCACCATTTTTTAGTGCATGGAAAGCGGCAAGAGCGATAGCTGGTGCGGTATTACGACCAACAGGTTCCAATATTATGTCAAAATCCGCAATTCCAGCCTGACAAAGCTGCTCAGCCACAATAAACCGATGCTGGTTATTACTGATAATGAGAGGAGGTGCGCATTCCAGACTATTGAGACGAAGTAACGTGGCCTGTAATAGAGTCGTATCATCAACCAACGATAAAAACTGCTTGGGGTAGAAAGAGCGTGAAAGCGGCCATAGCCGCGTACCCGAACCACCGGCCATAACAACTGGTAATATTTTCATATTAAGCTCTCACAACTACCTTGATAAAATAATCAACCATTTTTGATCTAGTATAATGTTGTATAAAAAATTCTTGAACTTGATTTCTGTTGATGGGATGTTCGTACAGATAATTAAAGCTATCTGCAAGAGCTTTGGAATCTTTAACGGGTACAACTATCCCTGTAATACCGTGCTTATTTACCCAAGATACCCCTGAGCCCTTGATGTTAGTTGATATAACAGGCGTACCGCAAGCCATCGCTTCTAGCTGTACTACACCATAAGCTTCAGAACGTTCGACGGAAGGAAGACAGAATACATCTGCTGCACTGAAGTAGGCCGGTAATTCTTCAGCCGATATCTTCCCTAGCAATTTCACTTTTTCATCAAGATTATGCTGTTTGATCTTCTCTTGCAACCTCGGGGTTAACTCTCCCTGACCACCAAGCAGTATAATATATTTATCATCAAGATATTTTGCCGCATCGAGAAGATATTCAAACCCTTTATAGTAGACATGGCGACCCAAAGCAAAGATAACAAACTTATCTGTATAACGTTGTCTAATCCGTTCAATCGCTTCAGGTGCTGCTACCATTCTCTCTTCATCAATACCAATCGGAATAATTTCAACTTTGCTAAGAAATTTTTTAAGGTCTTGTGAAGCATCTGCATAAATCTGACTAGTCGCGATAATTTTGGATGACCGATTCAGTAACCACCGCTCCAAAGGAATAAACGGTATTTTAAGATATTTTTGTTTTACAATATCGCTATGCCAATGAACAATTATTTTGCAACCCTTCTGTGGTTTGAATAAGACAATAGCAAGGACTGCAAGTGGATTCGGCAAATGAACATGAATAACATCATAATTATTTCTAATTTTCCTCCAGACCTTGATGAATTTGAAAGAAAGATAGGTACTTGCGAGATGGGCAAAACTACCACAGCGATAAACATTGACACCATCTACAATTTCTTTAGTCGATTTGTTTTTATCAGATACACACAACACATCAACGTTATGTTCTTTTTGTCTTAAAACCGTTGATATATCGTAAACAACGGTCTCGATCCCACCCCAAAATGGAGGATATAACTTACTGACTTCGAGAATTCGCACTTAAACCTCTTTAAAACATAAAATAACCGTTGTAAAAAACTATCTCTTAAATAGATTCTTAAAATGTTCTACACATGCGGAATCTGAGTAATATTTTTTAAATAGCTCTCTTGTTGATGATTCTATAGTGCGAAGGTTTTTTAATTTTTTAATTGCTGAAACATATTCATCCAGACTGTTACAGCTGATTACATCTGGGCAAGACAGGGTCTGTTCGTAACCAATCAAAGTAAATGGAGAAGCAATAACTTTCTTATTATATCTTAATGCTTCGGCGATTTTAACTTTCATGCCTCCCCCTATCGAGATCGGTGATATTATTACATCAACATTCTGATAAAACTCTTGTAGTGACTCGATATAACCAGATGTTATAAGATTAGGCTTATTCAGTTTATGTGCATATGCATCAAAACCAGATCCAGCAACAGCAAACTGGACCTGATTATCATCGATAAATGCAGGTGCAATGTTTTGTGAAATATATTCTGCAGCTTCTATATTGGCGTAGAATGCAGTACCGATAAACCCAACGACAAACGGCTTTGTTAAAATATTAGGCTCGGTATAAAAAGACTCATCAGCAATCGGGTCATCTACAATACAAACGGGTACACAAAAGTCAGCTTTCCTCTGATAAAGCTCATAAAGTCGATTTGAATCAGTCTGGTGCAGTGCTATCAACACATCACTGTATTTGACTGCTTTTTTTTCCGCACGTGCAGTTGAGAATAAAGATGGTAGGAAATGGATTTTTCCACTCTTAAGACGACCTTTTTCAAAATCGACTTCTGTATTATGAAAAAAAGTCACTATTCTGATAGTTGGGTATAGCTCTTTACACCATTCAGCTATGCTGCCGAGCAAGCTAGAATCAAGATAAAGGATTGTTGGTTTATACTCTTTCACAATCTCTTTGATCCTACTATAGATTCCAGTATTTAACCTACCAGCATATCCTCGAAAATTGTTTAAAGCAGTCTGGATTTTTGAATTCTTAGCTAGTAATTCCCAACTATATGTACCTTCTTTTCTTCTAACAATTGCAATTTCTTTTATTTGCAGATATTCAATAGCTTGTAATGCTTTTAAATTTGCTCGCGAAACAATGCTTCCACCATAATTAGAATTTTCCAGAGACATTGATATATATAACAATTTTTCCATTATTATCACTTATTCTTTATGAGTTTGATTTTAGATAGTTTACGACAATAAAAGGTAATAAAAATGAATATAGAACCTCCATGTTGACAGCTAATAAAATCGATAGCAGAGAATACCAAAGCACCACTCTCAACAATGTTTTTTGATAATAGCTGATATCAATAACTTGCACATCTCGGAACGAATTTCTAAAAATAATATAGTAGAAAATAATAGCTAAAAAACCACTGTGAATAACTGAAAAAAGAATCCCAGACTTTGCAGATAGATAATCCCCACTACTGACCATGTCATTAATTTCGGACATATTAAGTGGAAACGACACTAAGTTATTAGCCAGATTAGTTGCCATCTTTAATGGTTGAGCAAACCATACCGTATAGGTACCATACCCCTCACCTAACGGAAAATAGAATAAACTACACAAGGCCCAAAGTGATGTAATCAATCGGGTGCTGACACTGGTGTATCTATCTATATCAACAATTAACGCAGGCATTACATTGTGAATAAAAATATATATTACTAAGCCAATGATAGGAATAAGTCCAATAAGTGATTTAAGTTTCTGCATTAATGTCATATTAAAATAGAAAACTAAAATACCACTAACCATTATCAACATCAGAGAAGCCTTGGAACCAATCAATATATTTCCAATAAGCAACAACCCCCAAAATAAATACCTGACAGGGTTAAGGTTGCTTAGCATAATTGCAAGCAGCAAGAATATATTAAACGTAAAAGCGGCAATCGAAGGCTCTGGTGAAAGCAAACGTAAACGAGGACCAAAAATGTACCCGTCCATACTCAGATGGAAAGGTGATAATAGCTCAGGGGCAATGCTCTCAATTGCAATTACACAACTTAGAAGAACCGAGATTGAAATGATCGATTTTCTTAAAAAACTCCCGGATACTGTACGCATCACAAAGTTTGAACAATAAATAACTAAAAAATAAAAAAGATAATAAGACGAAGCAAATATATGCTTATTGAATACGGATACGCCGTATTGATTTAATGCTTCACCCTTAATAAAGAAATAATAAATGCACTGAATGATAGAAATGAGAAACGTCGCTATATAAAACGACAGAAAGTAACGACTATACTTATCTAAGTAGAGGCGAAATTGGCTTCTAGTAAGAATAAGCACGAAAATGACTATTGATACAGCCCACATTGGACTTGCGCCAAGGGTACCTAATGTATTCTGCGTAGATAGATCATTAAAGACCATCGACAGTAAGATGCATAGTAAACACAGTGACGAAAACCTATAACATTCTCTTGCCCGAGTGCTTATTAAACTACTATTTACGTCCATAAATAATCCCTCTTATATTTAATTATTTTTTATTAAAATAAATAAAGAGTTTATTTCGCACCGAATTATAAATTCTGTTTATTTTACCCTGATATATATCATTCACATCCAGATTGTTATTTATTGCATTATAAGTTAATAGCTTTTCATTGATAATAGCTTTTAATTTAAATAACAGCTGGTTTCCAGATATTTTACCCGCATTATACCAACCGTTCTCATTAGTTGGGAATAACCAATTACTAAGATGCTGATTAAGATCATCTGAGAAGAATGGAATGTTCACCTTCTTATTTGTTAAATCATGTCCAATCTCAGAAAACGATTCTTCACTAATGGTCGACGTGCTATTTAATGGAAGTAATTTTATAATGTTTTCTCTACGCCCCAGAAAAACATAAGATGACATCCAGGCCGCAAATGGTACTTGATGTATCGCAAATATTTTCCCAGTACTATTTAATTCACCATAAACGCCCTTAAGGCTACAATGTTTAACAGCCCTGCGGTACAAAATCCTATCATAGATGGTAAAGAAACGATGATGGCAGAATGTATCGTTCATAAATATAACGATATCATCGTTATCTATTGTATTGCCCTGCTCAAGTAGCGAATAGCCTTCATCCCACGCAGAGAACTCGCCCGCGGTGTTGCTACCTTTGAGCCATTGGACGTTAGGCGCTGGTTCATTCTCAGGTAAAATTTTGCTACTATTATCAACGAAAACAATATTTAAATCAGTGTTTTTGAATATTGCAAATATTTCTTTTCTGACTTTTCCATAATAATGCGGATAGTATAGTGCAACTATAATATTAACTTTCATGGTTATCTTATTGCTTTTAATGAAATATTTAGTAATAACGCTGTTAGTATCAACATTTATGTAGGTTCAACTACACTTACTTGTCGATTCAACAGCCGCTGGTTAATAAACGTCAAAATAGCGCAATCCGCGATAACTCTAATACTCCAGGCAAAAGCAACTCCCGTCAATCCATAATGTTGTACAAAAAAGTAGAGCATGATGAAATAAGGTATAATCTCAACACAGTGCAGCAAAGCAGTAATTTTAGCTTTACCTGCTGATTGAATGGCCGCAAAAGGCACTTGTGCAAGGGCATTAAAAAGAAAACCTACCAATAAAATAATCAATATATTTTTTGAGTGAAGTGCATAATTTGCACCTAACCACAAATTTAATATATTCTCCGAAAATACTATGCCAATGATAACAACAGGAGCACAGACAGCAAACATCAACAACCAAGAGAGAGTAATGCTCTTTTTTAATTCATCACGATGCTTAACACTGCTTAATTTTGGGAAGATGGCCCTTCCGACAGCAGCGGGGAAGATAGCTAATCTAGAAATAGCTTCCGACGGACCCGAATAAAACGCGACATGCTTCGCGCCTAACATATTCGAAATGATAAATCGGTCAAAATAGACCATAGCAGGACTAATAATATTACTGACAGTGATCCAACCACCGAAGAAAATAAGCCGCTTAAGTGTTTTTACATCTGGTTGCATGCCAGACTGCATGATTTCTTTACGAACTAGCACAAAGGCTATTAGTAGCGAAATAATCCGCGAAACAACTAATCCAGCAACTGCTGAAAGTAAGGTTCCATTATATATTACAAATAGCGCCGGCATTCCTGCGATAAAAGTACTGCTGAATGACTTCTGAATATTCACTACTTTGAATTTTTCATCCCCCTCCAGAATAGCTATCCACAATTGATTGAGTAAAAAAAGCGGAATGGAAAAGGCCAGCAATTTAAACGAGTTATTAATGTCGGAGAAATCAGTTGCTGATATATTCAGGAAGTGAACAATCGATGAGGAAAATATTAATACAATAAAACCACCCAGGATACTTAAGGTGAGTAGAAATAAAGTTGCGCTAGCTACTATTTTTTTTCTCTCATCCCAGTTGGTTCTATATATTGCAATCTCTCGAGTGATTGCTCTGGTTAATCCCATATCGAAGATACCGGCGTAACCTACGACAGCTATTGCAATGGTGTAAATGCCAAAGAGCTCAGGCCCGAGTTTTCTGGCCATATATCCTAGAGCAGGTATAGCAATTAATGATGGAATCACATAACCGATGAGATTCCAGATACTATTTTTTATTATGCTCATTCAAAAAGCTCATTTGCTGGTACCATACTCAGATATAGAGCTGCTTCATCCTTAGGAGATAATTTTAAATTGGCGTTAAAAGGTAATTGGATGTCGAGCTGTGGATCATCATACCTGATTGCACGTTCTGATAGAGGATGATAATAGTTGGTTGTTTTATAGACGAATTCAGCTGTCTCACTCAAGACCAGAAAACCATGTGCAAACCCCTCCGGTATCCATAGTTGACGATTATTGCTAGCTGAAAGATTGACACCAACCCATTGACCAAATGTGGCCGATGTTTTTCGAATATCAACAGCAATATCGAAAACTTCACCAGCAATACAACGAACTAATTTGCCCTGCGCGTGGGGATCTAATTGGTAGTGTAGACCTCGAAATACACCCTTGCTTGATTTTGAGTGATTATCCTGAACAAACTCGACCTGACGACCAATGGTATCTTCAAATATACGCTTGTTAAAACTTTCAAAAAAGAACCCGCGGTCATCACCAAATACCTTCGGTTCAAAAATCAGTACGTCGGGAATAACGGTTTCATTCACATTCATTACTTAATAACCCTGAATTATTTTCAACAGATACTGACCATAGGCATTTTTAGCAAGTGGCGTAGCCAATTTTTTAACCTGTGCGGCATCAATAAACCCTTTCCGAAAAGCAATTTCTTCCGGACAAGAAACTTTTAGCCCCTGACGCTCTTCAATGGTTTGGATAAAGTTACTAGCTTCGATTAGGCTCTGATGTGTGCCGGTATCGAGCCAAGCATAGCCACGGCCCATCATAGCGACAGAAAGATCACCCTGTTCCAGATAGAGACGATTGATATCTGTAATTTCCAGTTCACCGCGGTGCGATGGTTTTAGACTCTTGGCCATCTCCACTACACGATTATCATAGAAATAAAGCCCTGTTACCGCATAGTTGCTTTTTGGCTCCAGCGGTTTTTCTTCTAGCGATATCGCAGTGCCGCTACGGTCAAATTCGACAACACCATAACGTTTAGGATCGTTAACATGGTATGCAAAGACAGTTGAACCACTCTCTTTATTGACTGCGGTCTCTAGTTGCTTCGGTAAATCATGACCGTAGAAAATATTATCGCCAAGAACCAGTGCACAGTTGTCGTTACCAATAAACTCTTCGCCAATGATAAACGCCTGGGCTAAACCATCAGGGCTAGCTTGAACTTTATAGTGCAAGTTTAAACCCCATTGACTACCGTCACCCAATAATTGCTCAAAACGTGGTGTATCTTGAGGCGTACTAATAATCAAAATATCACGAATACCAGCAAGCATCAGTGTTGAAAGTGGGTAATAAATCATTGGCTTATCGTAAATGGGCAGCAGTTGCTTGCTCACGGCCATGGTAACCGGGTAGAGGCGCGTACCGGAACCTCCGGCCAGAATAATACCTTTGCGTGTTGTCATTATTTTCTCTATATACTGAATATGCCGCTTTCAGGCATTAGTCATGTCAATTCAAAATGTCGTTGTGGTGAACAACTCCGCCAGCATACGTTTAACACCTAGCTCCCAGTCAGGAAGAACTAAGTTAAATTGATGCTGAAACTTTTCAGTGTTTAGACGAGAATTTGTTGGTCTACGTGCTGGGGTAGGATAGGCAGAAGTCGCAACTGCGTTAACTCTCTCAATCGCCAGTTCAATGCCCGCTTTTTTTGCCTCAGCAAAAACTAACTTTGCATAGTCATGCCATGTGGTAGTGCCAGAAGCGACCAGATGGTATAACCCTGAAACCTCTGGATTTTGCTGTGCAACTCGAATGGCATGAGCAGTACAATCGGCCAGAAGTTCCGCACCGGTAGGAGCGCCATATTGATCATTAATTACCGATAGTTCAGCGCGTTCTTTAGCCAAACGCAGCATGGTCTTAGCAAAATTATTTCCCTTACTTGCATAAACCCAACTGGTGCGGAAAATTAGGTGCTTTTTACAGTTTTTCTGTATTGCCTTTTCCCCCGCCAGTTTAGTTTCACCGTATACATTAATCGGCGCAGCAATATCGGTTTCAAGCCACGGTTTTTCTCCCGAACCAGGAAAGACATAATCTGTCGAGTAATGGATTAGCCACGCCCCAAGCTTTTCTGCTTCAACAGCAATAGCTTCAACGCTTGTCGCGTTGAGAAGTTCGGCAAACTCACGTTCTGACTCAGCTTTATCAACCGCTGTATGTGCTGCAGCGTTAACAATTATATTCGGGCGCACTACACGAACCGTTTCTGCCACCCCCTCTGGATTACTAAAATCCCCACAGTAGACGGTTGATTTAACATCAACCGCGGTCACTGTACCGAGAGGTGCAAGTGCTCGCTGTAATTCCCAGCCTACCTGTCCAGTTTTACCAAACAGCAGAATATTCATTATTATCATTCTCCATAATTCTGCTCAACCCAGATTTTATAGTTACCGTTTTTATATTATCCACCCACATTGGGTTTTCAAGATACCAATGAACTATCATACGAATACTCAACCCAAAGGTCTCCTCGAGCTTCCATCTCAGTTCACGACTGATTTTGTTAAGATCAATAGCATAACGGCGATCATATCCCCATCGGTCAGAACCGCACGTTACCAACTCACGGCATGAGGCAACTGTTTGCCCGATCTTATCAAGCAGGTCGTAAATATGTACCTGGCGATCACTATGTACCTAAGCAGTTGAATAAGGGGAACTTGGGGCGTAAGCCGTTTCTCGATGGATAGATGATGAAAACGAAAGATTTTTTCACTTCGTCATCCACCAATGACCAATATGTGCACGTAACCTTAGTAGCATCACAAATATCCACACGTTCAACGCTATGCACTCGCTATCTGTAACTTCCGCAAGTGATTAAAAGTTACCCGCTCACTTCAATTTATCAACATTCGCAACAGAACCTTATGTATTTCTTATAAGGTTGATAATGACTGCAGCACCATTGAAACTAGGTCCGCTGATCACAAGTATTTTCACGTTTTAATTCCGAATATTGTAAGCAGAAGCCATTTCTTACTGGCAGTAAGATATAGTCATTCTGATATTTACGCATGCTACCGCCCCTGGCTCAGAAGCTACCAGTGCACTTGCTTAATATCTGAGATGTAGCCAGCCCGTCCGCTATTCCAAAGTAATCTGAAATTTAGTAACCAATTGTCTTACCAAATCTATCCAGAAACAAGTGAAAATCTAATGGGGTTTACGGTACTCCATACAGACCGAGCCGTCTTTATTCATTGTTTTTCAAATAAAAAACGACAGTAACATTCCATTGCGCGAAGCATAAATAGTGGGATGTTTACTGTCGCCTTCCTAATATTTTGTAACAATTTTCTAAAAATTAACTAGCCCAGTAGCTTCTCAATTCCTTTCCTGAACTTAGCCCCATCCTTCAGATTCCGTAACCCATACTGTACAAACGCCTGCATGTACCCCATCTTCTTCCCACAATCATAGCTCTCACCGGTCATCAGCATCGCGTCAACAGACTGCTTCTGAGCCAGTTCAGCAATAGCATCGGTCAGTTGAATACGTCCCCATGCACCCGGCACGGTCTTAGCGAGTTCAGCCCAGATATCAGCAGAAAGAACATAACGACCTACAGCCATCAGGTCGGAATCCAACGTTTGTGGTTGATCCGGTTTTTCAATGAAGTCGATGATACGGCTCACCTTGCCTTCCACATCCAAAGGCTCTTTTGTCTTTATGACAGAGTACTCAGACAGATCGCCCGGCATACGTTTCGCCAACACCTGACTACGCCCGGTTTCATTGAAACGCGCCACCATTGCAGCAAGGTTATAACGCAGTGGGTCGGCGCTTGCGCTGTCCAGTACGATGTCTGGCAACACAACCACAAATGGGTTATCGCCAACGATCGGGTGCGCGCAAAGAATAGAGTGTCCCAGGCCCAGCGGCTGAGCCTGACGAACGTTCATAATGGTGACACCAGGAGGACAGATAGACTGAACTTCAGCCAGCAGCTGACGTTTAACACGTTGTTCCAGCAGCGCTTCCAGTTCATACGAGGTGTCAAAGTGGTTTTCCACCGAGTTCTTCGAAGCGTGCGTCACCAGAACGATTTCTTTGATCCCTGCAGCAACCACTTCGTCAACGATATACTGAACCATTGGCTTGTCGACGATCGGCAGCATCTCTTTTGGAATCGCCTTAGTGGCTGGGAGCATATTCATGCCCAGGCCCGCTACCGGAATGACTGCTTTCAAATTAACCATTATCTTGTCCACCTATATTCGGTTGATGAATTATAGCGATTAAACATGTTTAATCCACTCTGTTTTCTCATAGTATCCCTTTGGGCTCAGCGAAATCTCTGGATATAGTCCGAGAATGAAGAGGGAATCGCCGCTAGCGGCGCGGCAGTGAGAAATTAAGCCGTTCAGAATTGACAACATGTTGATCAATAAGGTCGATATCCACCGAGGGCTGCCCTTTTTCGTTGACGGCATTGATGTGTGCAAGCGATAGCAGCGTGTCCTGTTTGGCCATAAATTTTCCACGGACATCCTTGCGCAAATCGAAGTTTAGCGACAGAGCGGGCTCACGCGAAGCCACCTGCATAACATTGATATTACGCATAAAAATATGCTGTGGCTTGTTGTGCAGCGCCAGCGAGGCGTAGTGCAGATTCAGGTTGGTGATAGAGACGAAGGACTGGGCATTACCTGAGGAGATCTGTATCCCCCGCAGGTTTGAACCTGCTTTCTCATTATTAAGCTGTATATTATTCAACCGAAAATTTTGCGGTATAGACAAATAGTTACCTTTAATAACACCATAGCCAATAAGCATTCCCGCGCTATTAACCATATCCACACCATCTATCACGAAATTATCACATCCGTAGATTGCCACGGTGGCGTTGTCTATTCCCGCCTTCTTGCTGAATTCCGGTGTAATATTTTTTGCCTGAACATTACGAATAATGAAATGCTTCCCATTCTCAACATGAACCAACTGACGGCAGTTGCTTCCCGTAATATTCGCCACAACGAAGTTCTTCACCGCCTGGTCCTCCGGGTAGCCGTTATTATAGGTGCTACCCGCTAGCCCAATGCCAATCCCCCAGTTCACTTTGCCGTTGGTACAATCGATGTGGTCGATGACGTGGTCAGAAATGAGGATATTGTTGTCGTTAATCGCCACGTTCCACTCAATGGCATCGCCTTGCAAGTAGCTGAAATGACAGTGGGTAATGCTGACATCATCCCACTGATTATGGTAGCCCTGTCGCAGGATGCCGTAGTTGGCTTTGGTGATGGTGAGACGAGTTATATTCAGGTTCTTCATCTGGCGTTTGTCTTTTCCACCGATAAAGATCTGCGCCACCGGGCCATAGCCGCTGAGTGTCAGCCCTTCAATCGTACTGTCACTACCGCGAACATCGAGCGTGATGTTATAGAGACTGGCCTCACCGCTGCCGCTAACCTTACATCCCTCTTGCAGGATAAACCGCCCGCGCCCGTTGCCTTTCAACGCGCCAGCAACCGCCAGCGTTTTACCCGGCGGCAGCGTGATGGCAGCATTAATATTGTCGCAAACGACGCCGGCAGGAACGGAGACCGTATCACCATGACTGAAAGCCTCGTTGAAGGCACGGATCCAGTCGCCATCACGGTAGTAGTCCCGAATATCAACGGTGCCGGGTTGCCCCGCTGCGCGTGCGGAAACGGCGGGCAGTAATGGCAGGACTGCAAGCGTTGCGCCTGCCGTCAGAAAGTGTCGTCGAGTCAAAGTACGCATGGCACCTCCTCAGCAAAGCGTGTGCAGCAGGTTAGCAAGCTGTCGGTTGATAACCTGCTGATTAAAATCAGTTTCTACCTTAGTACGGGCGCGCTGAAGCACGGGCTGAAGGCTCCGTTCATCCATCCGCCCGACGAACTTGAGTTTCTCGGCCAGCGCCTGCGCGTCATTTTCAGCCACCAGCCAGCCAGAATCACCGGAGGCAATCAGCTCGGGAATTCCGCTGTGTACGGTAGAAAGCACCGGAATGCCTACCGCCATCGCCTCCATCAGCGCCACCGGGATACCCTCCATGTCACCATCAGCGCCGGTGATGGACGGCAGCAAGAACACGTCGGCGTCATCGAGCATCGCTTTCACCTCATGGCTGGGTTTAAATCCCGGCATCTCCACGCGGTCTTCCAGTTGATACTGCTCGATCAGTGTACGTAAACGGCGCTCCCAGGGGCCAATGCCGAGAATGCGATAGCGAAAATTAACGCCCTGCTCTTTGAGCTGACGGCAGGCTTCAATCGCCACGTGCAGCCCCTTTTTCTCGGTCAGTCGGGCGACGGAAATAATCTGTAGGCAGGCATCTGGCGCTTTTAACGGGCGCAGCGAAAATCGGTCCATATTCACGCCCATGCGTGAGACGGTAATTTTATCCGCCGGGCAGCCCATTGCCTGTAGGCGTTCCGCCCATAGTTGGCTGATGGGCAGCATCATGTCACCGCGGCGGAACAACTGCTGATACTCACCGGTATAGTGGTTCAGTACTTCCCGGCTGGAGATATCAATGCCGTGGAAAACGGTAGCAATCTTGCCTGATATAACGCCCAGCTCGCGCAGCTTCGCCGCCGTCACGCCCGCAGGGCCAAAGTGCGCGATGAAGATGTCGGCGGTGATTGCTTGCGGCGTGCGGCTGCAAATCGAGGAGAGGATCAGATTACGCGCCTCCTGCCCGTATCGCCGGGTATTCAACGCCCGCCAGACGGCGGGACAATGCAGGCCGCGCAGCGTGCTGAAGGCACGGTAGCGCAGCTTTTCCAGCGTGCTGGCGGGTTCATCCTGCAGCCAGTGGACCTTCTCCGCCAGCTGGTACTGGGTGTAGGCAGCATGGGTGTTAGTAAGGTCGCCCTTTTGCAGCGCGACAATCTCCACCTCATAGCCCATCTCAATAAACGCCACAATCTGGTTCAGGACGAAGGTCTCTGACGATAACGGGAATTTCAGCAGAAAGAAGCTGACTTTCATCGGCCCTCCCGGATGCGGCTAAGCACCGATTCGATCATGGTGAAGCCCTTCTGGCGTTCCCCTTCTACTGCGGCGGCAACGCGCTCACCCAGCGCCGGAAGCTGATTAAGGATATCGCCAACGACGCTCTGCATCGAACCATCCAACAGGTGGCGAATGTCGATAGCCATCTCCGGCATCCCCAATTGCTGCATGATGCCTGCGGACTTGTGCTCGTAGTTAATGGCAATCGCCGGGGTGCCAAAGTTCATGGAGATAATCGCCGAATGCAGACGTGTGCCGATGGTCAGCTCGCAGGAGGCGAGGATCTTGCCAATCTCCACGTCGTTCAGTTCATCCATGGCGATATGGAAATGCTCGCGGTTTTCCACAAACTGCGCCATACGCAGCGCGACCATGCGGTCATCGCGGTTATAACGGTCGATACTGGTACAGGTTGAGAGCGCCAGCACCTGATAACCATCAGCAATCATGCGGTTCACCACCTCGGCAAAGGCTTTTTCGTACGCCTGCTGGGTGGTGCCAAGGCGTTTATCGAACGGCTCCAGCTCGCGCAGGGTAATCGCCACGGTTTTGCGCTGTGCGGTCAGGTTCAGCCAGTGCTGCACCGCGTAGCTCGGTTCAAAGCTGTCGTTACGGTGCTCAACCAGCCAGGCGGTGTCCACCCCCTGCTCCACTTTCGAGGTATCAATCTCCGCTTTCGCCATCAGCTCGCGGCTCACCGTCTCACGCAGGATCAGCGCATTGGTGCGGCCAAAGGTGTAATTCGCTAGCTGGTTAAAGTCCGGATTCTGGAACGGCCCTACGCTGTGGCCAATCATGTAGATCGGCTTATTGGCCATAAAAGCGCACAGCGGGTATTCAAAGTGGGTCAAGCCGTAAAGATCGACGTAGTTCGAGCCGCCAACCTGGATAATCGCATCGTAATTGCCGAGAAAGCGCACAAACTCATGGAACTCCGGCGCAATTTCAAAGTTACGCAGTTTGCCCTCGCCGGTCACCTTCGCCAGCAGGATCTTGTGCTGGAAGCGGCGGCGCAGCACTTTCTTCACGCGCCCGCTCATGCCCCCTGCCGCCTGCTGCTTCTGGCTCAGCTGATACAGCGGATCGGCGATAATCTCACGCCCCTGCAACCAGGAAGAACTGACAGGGAAACGGCTCATCACGTCCATTTCAACGTCCGGCTGTTGGCGGACGATGGCATCGAGCAGGCCACGCATAATGGCGCTATCGCCGCGGTTGCCGCAGGTGTGGTTTCCCAAAATTAATAATTTCATCATGGCCTCATCAAAGGGGTTTCAAGCAAATCAATTAGGGACGCGTAGCAGCGTCTTCAGTTTCTGGCTCCGACAGAGCGGTTTTTTAAGTTCAATCAGCAGGCTATTGCGCGACAGCACAATCACCAGCGCAAAGCTGAGCACGCCAACCAGCACCTGTAACACCAGCAGCATCGGCAGCGACACGCTGCCCGCCAGCAGCCGGCCGACCGCATAGCTGGTGATAAGCGTTGGTAGTGAAAGCCTGAACGGCAGCCACAGGCTCAGCAGGTAGTCACGGTAGCCCTGCCCCAGCACCGGTTTTATCATCACGAAGTAGCTGAGAATGGTGTTGATGATTTGCACCAGCAGGAAGCCGAGCGTGACGCCAATCGCGCCGCCCATCTCTCCGCCGACAATCACCGCGGGAATAAACAGAAAGGTTTTAAACACGTTGAATTTAAAGCTGATATCCACGCGCGCTTTGGCCATCAGCAGCGAGCCAATCGGGTTACCCACCGAGCGCAGCAGCCCCACCACGCACAGCAATTGCAGGATAGGTACGATGTGCATCCACTTCTCGCCAAACACCAGCGGTACAAAGTTATTGCTCACCACCATCAGCCCCAGCAGCGCCGGGAAGTTGATAATCCCCACCACCGACAGCAGCTTGTAGAAGTTCACCCGCAGCTTGTCGTTATCGTCCTGAATTTTGGCAAACGCCGGGAACAGCACGCGGGTGATAATCGGGTTGAGCTTCATTGGTGGCACCACCGCCACGTTATAGGCCAGGTTGTAGCCACCCGCTACGCTCGCTCCAAGAATGCGTGCAAGCGTCAGGGTAGAGAGATTGGTGTTGATATAGTTAACGATGCTGTCCGCCGTTAGCCACGCGCCAAAACGCAGGTTGGGCATCACGGTAGCTAGCGAAAAATGCAGACCCGGACGGTAAATTTTGCGGCCAAAGTAGCCGAACAGCAGCGTACGCACCGCGCTGTTCACCAGATAGCCGAGAATGGCCGTCATCGCCAGCGGCCAGAAGCAGGCGCTCACCACCGTAAAGGTGAAGCCCGACAGCACGGCGGCGGTCTCAATGGAACCAATCTTGTTGAACTCCAGCTCCTTTTGCATCAGCGCGCGGAACTGCTGGCCGTGGGGAATCACCACGAACGCCAGCGACAAGGTTTTAATCAGCGGCGCTAAGTCCGGGTTGTTAAGCAGAGTGGCGATGGTATCGCTCAGCAGATAGACCGCCGCAAAGACCACCACTCCAAGGCCCACATTCAGCCAGTAGAGCGTGGTCAGTTCCAGGTGGCTGATTGCTTTACGCTGGATAATCGAGTTGGCGATGCCGAAATCCGACAGCGTGTCCGCCAGCGCGATTATCACCAGCGACACGGTCAGCAGACCAAACTGATGGCCGTCAAACAGCCGCGCCAGCACGGTCATCTGCGCCAGCCCGAGGCCAATAATCACCACCGTTGCCATCGCCGACCATTTCGCGCCGTTAATGGTTTTTTCTCGTAAGCCCATGTTACGTCCTCAATAGGCTGCTTTATTGACGAAGCCTTTAAACACCGTCAGGAAAACAATTTTGATATCGAGCCACAGGCTCCACTCACGGATGTATTCGAGGTCGAACTCCACGCGTTTTTCCATTTTTTCCAGGGTGTCGGTCTCGCCGCGCCAGCCGTTGATCTGCGCCCAGCCGGTAATACCGGGCTTCACTTTGTGGCGCAGCATGTAGCCCTCAATCAACTGACGGTACTGTTCGTTGTGCGCCACCGCGTGCGGACGCGGGCCGACGATAGACATTCCGCCGGTAAGAACGTTGATAAACTGCGGCAGTTCATCGAGAGAAGTACGGCGCAGGAAGTTGCCCACGCGTGTCACACGCGGGTCGTTCTGCGTCGCCTGTGTCACCACTTTGTCGTTCTCCATCACCTTCATGGAGCGGAATTTCCATACCTTGATAGGTTTGCCGTCCATGCCATAGCGGGTCTGACGGAAGATGACTGGCCCCGGCGAACTCAGCTTCACCGCCAACGCGATGCAGCACAGCGCCGGTGAGATAAGCAGCAGAATGCCGCTGGCCAGCACGATATCCTCCAGCCGTTTCAGGATGCGGTTCACGCCAGAGAGCGGCGTGTCGTACAGCGGAACAACGGGAATACCGTTCACCACTTCGACGCGGGAATGCAGAATGTTGAAGGTGAAGACGTCAGGGATCAGCAGCACGGTGCAGGTGGTGTCCGCTAAGTCGCGCACCAGATTTTTAATCTGGATTTCGTCCTGCATCGCCATGGAGATATAGACGTTGTGGATTTTGCCGTTACGCGCATCCTCCAGCAGCTGTTCAAAGTTGCCCATCCAGTCGGTGTTAACGCCGCCTGGTTTCGCATCGTGATAGCAGCCGACAACCGCATAGCCGAGCCATGGCTGATTGCGGAAGCTTTCCAGCAGCGCCTGCCCTTCCGGCATATCACCGGCCACCGCCACATAGCGGGTGTTATAACCACGATGGCGCAACACACCCGCGCCGTAGCGGATGAACGCCCGGCTCGCCAGCATGCCAATGGTGCTCAGCAGATACCAGGCCAGCCACATGGAGAAGTTGGTATTAAAGTCGTCGTTAAACGCCAGCAGCCCAGCGGTAAAGACTAAGCTCAGCGTCCAGTTTTGCAGCAGCAGTAGCAGCTCAGTGGTAATACGGACGCCACGCCATGAACGATAAAAATCAGTGATCCCACCAATCATCTGGAACACCACCAGCGTGACCAGTGCCATCAACAGATGCAGGTACAAAAACGGCAACGCGACCGCCTGACACACCAGCCACAGCCCACCTATCATGATGGTGATATCTGAAAAACGTTGCACCATGGAGATTAACGATGCATTCGTTTTGGCTCGTTCGCGCTTTTTTAGAGTCGTCATCGTCGGTCCTATTTCGTCGTTTTCCCCTCGCCCCGACCCTCTCCCAAAAGGGGCGAGAGAAAACCGGGTACGTCCTCTCTTCGAGAGGACGAAGGGCAGTTGTTACTGATTAAGCAGCGCCAGAATGTCCTGCGTTCGCGCCTGCATCAGCGGCGTATTGCCGCGAGACTCTACGTTCAGACGCACCACTGGCTCGGTATTTGACGAACGCAGGTTGAAACGCCAGTCGGCAAACGCCAGGCTGATGCCATCCGTGCGGTCAATTTCCAGCGCGCTGCTGGCGAAATGCGCTTCCACGCGAGCAATCGCCTCCGACGGCGCTTTCAACTGGCTGTTGATTTCGCCGCTTGCCGGGAACGCCGCCATGCGGTCGTGCACCAGTTGCCCCAGCGTTTTACCCTTCAGGCACAGCAGCTCGCTCACCAGCAGCCACGGGATCATGCCGCTGTCGCAGTAGGCAAAATCGCGGAAGTAGTGGTGAGCGCTCATCTCGCCGCCGTATACCGCGTCGTCCTTACGCATGCGCTCTTTGATAAACGCGTGGCCGGTTTTCGACATCACCGGCGTGCCGCCTGCGGCGGTCACCACGTCAACAGTGTTCCAGGACAGGCGCGGGTCGTGAATAATGCGCGCGCCCGGGTTTTTCTCAAGGAAGGCTTCCGCCAGCAGGCCGACGATGTAATAGCCCTCGATAAACTGCCCTTGCTCGTCGAACAGGAAGCAGCGGTCGAAGTCGCCGTCAAAGGCGATGCCCATATCCGCGCCGTACTTCAACACCGCATCGCGGGTGTCGTCGCGGCACTCCGGCAGCAGCGGGTTAGGAATACCGTGCGGGAAGTTACCGTCCGGCTCGTTGTGTACCTTAATCAGGCTGACCGGTACGTTCAGCGCTTTAAAGCGGGCTTCCAGTGCGTCAACCACCGGGCCAGCCGCACCGTTACCGGAGTTGATAACCAGCTTAAGCGGGGTGAGATTTTTCACGTCGATATAGCCAAGCAGATGGTCAACGTAGGCATCGCGCAGGTTAATCTGCTGATAGCTACCGCGTTTAGCCTCATCAACCGGCGGGAAGAAGTTCTCTTCCGCCAGGCGCTGAATATCGCGAAGCCCGGTGTCACCGCTGATAGGGCGCGCGCCTTCGCGTACCAGCTTCATGCCGTTGTAGTCCATCGGATTGTGGCTGGCGGTCACTTCAATCCCGCCGTCCACGCCTAAATGGAAGGTGGCGAAATAGATCTCTTCGGTACCGGCGAGGCCGATATCCAGTACGTCCACGCCCGCATCGCGCAGACCGCGCGCCAGCGCTAATTTCAGCGCTTCGCTGGTCAGGCGTACGTCCCCGCCCAGCACCACGGTTTTGGGTTTCAGGTACTCGCCATAGGCGCGGCCAATGCGGCAGGCAATCTCTTCGTTGAGCTCTTCACCCAGCTTGCCGCGGATGTCGTAGGCTTTAAAACAGGTCAGTTTTTTCATGTTTTTACCTTTCTTCAGGCAGCAGTTAGCCCTGACCGGTGAGGGTCATCATTTTCGTATCGTGAATTGCCGGATGGCGCTTCGCTCACCCGGCCTACAAGAGTTAGACGCGCCCGTAGCGGTCGGCGAATCGCACCACGTCGTCCTCTTCGAGATAGGCGCCGGAGCGCACTTCAATCAGGTCGAGCGGAATTTTCCCCGGGTTTTCCAGGCAGTGGGTGACGCCCAGCGGGATGTAAATTGACTCGTTTTCACCCAGCAAGGTGATTTCATCATTGAGGGTCACTTTGGCGGTGCCAGCTACCACAATCCAGTGTTCAGCCCGGTGGTGATGCATCTGCAGAGAGAGTCCCTCGCCCGGCTTCACGGTGATGCGCTTCACCTGGTAGCGGTCGCCAGAGTCGATAGAGTCGTATTTGCCCCATGGGCGATAGACTTCGCGATGGATATGGTGTTCGTGACGGCCATCGGCCTTAATTTTCTCGACCACCTTTTTCACGTCCTGCACCGCGTTGCGATCGGCGATAAGCACCGCGTCTTTGGTCTGCACCACCACCAAATCCTTTACCCCGACGGTCGTCACCAGGCCAGATTCCGCGTACACGTAGCTGTTTTCGGTTTTATGGCTTATCACATCGCCGTGGTGCACGTTGCCTTCCGGCGTATGGTTGCTGATTTCCCACAGCGATGACCAGGAGCCCACGTCGCTCCAGCCTGCGTCCATCGGCACCACCACCGCGTCGTTGGTCCGCTCCATGACGGCATAGTCAATGGATTCGTCAGGGCAACCCAGGAACGCCTCTTCATCAACGCGAATAAAATCGAGGTCCGGGTCGGTCACATCCATCGCTTTTTCACAGGCGCTGAGAATATCCGGGCGGTATTTGCCAAGCTCTTCCAGGTAACGCCCGGCGCGGAACAGGAACATGCCGCTGTTCCAGTAATATTCGCCGCAGGCAACGTAGGCCTGAGCGGTTTCAAGATTCGGTTTTTCGACAAACTGCGCGACTTCAAACGCCAGCGCGTCACCCTCGCCTGGGGTAACCTCACCGCGACGAATATAGCCATAGCCGGTTTCCGGCACGTTAGGGACAATACCGAAGGTCACCAGCTTGCCGCTTTCAGCATAAGGCGTGGCTTCACGTACTGCGGCACGAAAAGCGTCTTCATTCTGGATAACGTGGTCTGCCGCCAGCACCAGCATCAGCGGATCGTTTTCCGGTTCACGACGCCTGGCCGCCAGCGCCGCCAGAGCAATGGCCGGCGCGGTATTACGCCCGGCCGGTTCAAGAATAATGTTCTCAGTCAGCTTGTTCAGTTGGCGCAGTTGTTCAGCCACAATAAAGCGATGCTGCTCGTTGCAGATAACCACCGGACTTGCGCACTTGACCCCATCCAGTCGATTCACCGTGGCCTGCAGCATCGTCATGTCCCCTTTCAGGCACAGGAACTGCTTGGGGTACAGCACTCGGGACAACGGCCACAGGCGGCTGCCCGAGCCACCGGCCATCACGACCGGGAAAAGCGTAGATTGACTCATCGTTTAACCCCGAATATCAGCAATAAATTGGTTAAGAACGTGCTCTTTTTCGAGCGAGCGTTCTGCCCAGGCGCGGGCAATCGCATTGCGTTTTGGCATGCTCAGCGCCTGTTCAATCCCTTCCACCAGCGACGGAACCGATTCAGGCATAACGCACACCGCGATGCCTGGGTTGTCGAGACACAGCTGTCCGAGCTCGGTGTCCGCTTCTGCGGTAATCACCGCGTTGCCGCCCACCGCCAGAATATTGGTCAGTTTGGACGGCAGTACAGCATCCGCCGCGCCACGCTTCTGAATGACCAGATGGCAGTCGCCCATCGCCAGCAGGGCGGGTAAATCTTCATAGGATTGCAGCGGCAGGAACTTCACGTTATCCAGCCCGCATTCAGCGGCCATTTTTTCCAGCCGCGCTTTGCCGCCGCCCTGACCGACAATCACAAACAGCAGCGGCTGTTCGCGAAGCTGAACAGCTGCGCTAATCACGCTTTCCAGCCCCTGTTTTTCGCCGATGTTGCCGGAATAAAGCACTATTTTGCGGTCATCGGGCAGCCCCAGCCGCTGACGCAGCGCGATAACCAGCGTCTCAGGCACCTCGCGAAAACGCGATACTTCAGACCAGTTAGGGAAGAAGATCACCTTCTCCGCCGGAACGCCCTTCTCGCAGGCTTTGTTCATCATCGAACGCGAGATAGTCGACACGTTGTCAACGTTGTGCAGCCCGCTGCGCTCAAAGGCGCTGGCAAGCCTGGCCACTTTGCCGGATTTGCCGTTACCGGCCATGCCCAGCCCCAACATCGCGTCAACTTCGTAATCCTGAATATGCAGCAGCGTGCGCGCCCCGGAGAGTTTTGCCAGCAGGCGCATACCCGGCGTGCAGAACAGGGTCGGCACTACGCCGATAATGCGGTCCGGCTTCCAGCGACGCTGGGCCATCAGCGGGAAGAAGCTGCTGAGCGCGAAGCTGCCAAGATGCAGCAGGCGCTTGAGCGTCGAGGGCTGCTTTGGCACGTACAGCGGGCAGCGCCACACCGTGGCCTCGCCCTCTTCCCGGCGGTAGCGCCAGCTTGAGTAGTTCACTCCAACCTGCCATTCCGGGTAGTACGGCGGTGCGGTAATCACCCGCACTTCGTGGCCCTGTCGCGCCATCCATTCCACCATTTCGCCGGTATATTTGCCGATGCCGGTCAGTTCAGGCGAGTAGTTGATGCCATACACCAGAATCTTCATAAGCCCGGTACCTCGGCCATTTTGTCGACCCTGAAGTAGGCACGGCTGTTTTCGTGGACGTTATCCGCCGCCAGTAGCGCCTTAGGGCTCATCCAGCGATAGTCGTTATGCTGAGCTTCTGGCAGCGTGAGCGCATCAGCGTCCACCTGTAGGCGGAACCCCAGCACGATGTAATGGGTGGAAAAATCCGTCCCCGAAAAGTTGTCATCGTAGAAATGCTGCCAGACGCCGTAGAAGCGGCCTGCCGTCATCGGCAGGCTCAGTCCCAGTTCCGCCTGAGTGAGGCGGGCAAAGGCCTCGGCCAGCGGTTCATCTTTCTGTACCCGGCCGCCAGGGACAAACCAGAATCCCTGCGCTGGACGGTTGGTGCGTTTACCCAACAGAAACTCGCCCTGCGCGTTCTCGACGATCAAATCGATAGAAATGAGCGGCGTAGACTGCACCACGGTGGCAAACGCCTCCTCGTTCAGAAACATGCGTTACCCCCGGAAGCGGTGCTGGTTTTCAAGGAACCACTGGTAGGTACTGGCAAGACCAGCCTCCAGCGAAATCTCATGATACCAACCCAGTTGATGCAGGCGCGATACGTCGAGCAGCTTTCGCGGCGTCCCATCCGGCTTGGTGGCGTCAAACACCACGCGGCCTTTAAAGCCCACCACTTTCGCCAGCGTCTGCGCCAGCTCACGGATGGTACAGTCAACGCCGGTACCGACGTTGATGTGCGACAGCATTGGCTGCGTGTTTTCAAGCCACACGCTGCGGTCCAGCTCCATCACGTGAATGCTGGCAGCCGCCATATCATCGACATGAAGGAACTCGCGCATTGGCGTGCCGCTGCCCCACACCACCACGTCGGCGTCGTTCTTCTGCACCGCCTCGTGGAAGCGGCGCAGCAGCGCCGGGATCACGTGGGAGTTACTCGGGTGGAAGTTGTCGTTCGGCCCGTACAGGTTGGTCGGCATCACCGAGCGGTAGTCGCGGTTATGCTGACGGTTGTAGGATTCGCACAGCTTGATACCGGCGATTTTGGCAATCGCGTACGGTTCGTTAGTGGCTTCAAGCGTGCCCTGCAGCAGTTCGCTTTCGTGCATCGGCTGGTTGGCCATCTTCGGATAAATACAGGATGAACCGAGAAACAACAGCTTGTTCACGTTGTGCGTATGCGCCGCGTGAATGATGTTGCTTTCAATCATCATGTTTTCGTAGATGAAGTCCGCCGGGAAGGTGTTGTTGGCGACAATACCGCCCACCTTCGCCGCCGCCAGATACACCTGAGTGATATTTTCGCGGGCGAAGAAATCGTTCACCTCGCGGCTATCCAGCAGGTTGAGTTCGTCGCGGCTGCGCAGAACCAGATCCACGTCGCCGCGCTGCTCAAGCTGTCGGACGATGGCAGAGCCCACCATTCCCCGGTGGCCCGCCACAAAAATACGTTGTCTGGTCATACTTAAGACTCCAGCGCGATCGCCACTTCGTAACCGTGGGATTTCAGCAGGGAGTGTTTTTTCGCCGCTTCGAGGTCTTTGGCGACCATTTCAGAGACCATCTCCTGCAGGGTGATTTCTGGTTTCCAGCCCAGTTTTTCGTGCGCTTTGGTTGGGTCGCCGAGCAGGGTTTCCACTTCAGCAGGACGGAAGTAACGTGGGTCAACGGCTACCATCACATCGCCCGGCTTCACACCCGGCGCATCATGACCGGTCACGGAGACCACAATCCCCTTCTCTTCCACGCCTTTGCCTTCAAAGCGCAGTTTAATACCGAGCTGTGCTGCGGCCATTTCGACGAACTGACGCACGGAATACTGCACGCCGGTGGCGATAACGAAATCGTCCGGCTGTTCCTGCTGCAGCATCATCCACTGCATTTTGACGTAGTCTTTGGCATGGCCCCAGTCACGCAGGGAGTCCATGTTGCCGAGGTACAGGCACTTCTCCAGACCCTGGGCAATGTTGGCAATCGCGCGGGTGATTTTGCGGGTCACGAAGGTTTCGCCGCGGCGCGGGGATTCGTGGTTGAACAGGATGCCGTTACAGGCGTACATACCATAGGACTCACGGTAGTTAACGGTGATCCAGTAGGCATACAGTTTGGCGACGGCATACGGCGAGCGCGGATAGAACGGGGTGGTTTCTTTCTGCGGGATCTCTTGTACCAGGCCGTACAGTTCAGAGGTAGACGCCTGATAGAAACGGGTTTTCTTCTCCAGGCCCAGGAAGCGAATGGCTTCCAGCAGACGCAGCGTGCCCATCGCATCCACGTCAGCGGTATATTCCGGGGATTCAAAGGATACGGCCACGTGGCTCATCGCCCCCAGGTTATATACTTCATCCGGCTGCACTTCTTGCAGGATGCGCGTCAGGTTGGAGCTGTCGGTCAAATCGCCGTAGTGCAGGTGAAATTTCGGGTTGCTGCTGTGTGGATCCTGATAGATGTGATCGACACGTTCGGTGTTAAAAGAGGAAGCACGACGCTTGATCCCGTGAACTTCATACCCTTTTTCCAGCAGCAGCTCCGCCAGATAAGAACCATCCTGCCCGGTTACGCCGGTAATAAGTGCGACTTTCGACATTATATTTTCCTCAAATAGTCCCGTTTAGGGAGTAACTTTCTCAACGCGTTGACGCGTGACCACTGCGGGATTGCCACGGCAAATCACATTTGCCGGTAACGATTTAAAAACGCTGCTTCGCGCACCAACGATGGTGCCGTCGCCAATCGTTACACCGGGTGCAACAAACACATCCGTTGCCAGCCAGCATTTCTCACCGACCACAATAGGTGCGGCGTTAATATCAAAATGCGCGCTCTGATAATCGTGGCTGCCGGTGCACAAATAACATTTCTGTGAAACGACTGAATTTGCCCCAAGAGTAATATCACCAAGGGTATATAACACTGTGTCATCGCCGACCCACGCATAATCACCAATGGTTAATTTCCACGGATAGGTGATTTTCACCGAGGGGCGAATCACTACGTTTTTTCCTATTTTTGCGCCAAACAAACGCAATAAAAATGCACGCCAGCGGTAGAGTATCTGCGGAGACCAGGCAAATAATGTTGCCTGCACCGCCCACCAAATTTGAACTTTAATGCCTCCGGCACCGCGAAAACCTTTGGGTACCGTAAAGCCAGATAAATCCTGCATTCTGCTTCCTTATGCTTTGTGATATAAGGCTTTCGTTTTCCCGGTCGTCCGCAGGCGTAATAAATAAGATAATTCCGTCAGCACAGCTGGCATGCGTAATATTTCACGCTGAACTTTTTTAGCATCCTGACACAGTTGCAGATTGTTAGTGGTTGACACGCCGCCCATCGAAAATTCCGACACCAGTCCTTTAATTCGCTTAAAGGCATAGCCTGACTTATACATTCTGGCGGCAAGTGCATAATCTGATGAAACACGATACTGCACATCGTAAGGATAATTTCTCAGCCCACGCAGCGGGAAGAAAATAGCCTGATGGCTGGCCGGTAGACTGTGGTAAATATACCAGCCCTGCTTCGCACTGCGGCGAACCTGGGTGCCGTCGCCGAAGTCGAGCATGGCATCGCCGAGGTACATGGCATCATCAGGCTTACCGCGCAACTGACGGACAAATTGCGAGACGTCAGGGTGAAAGCTGTCACCAGAATTGAGGAACAGAACAAACTTCCCCTGCGCCATGCGGATGCCTTTATTCATCGCGTCATACAGCCCTTTATCCGGCTCGCTGACATAGCGTAACTTGTACTGTCCATTACGTTTTTCGAGAAATTCCGCGGTGCCATCTTCAGAGCCGCCATCGACCACAATCCACTCAAAATCGAGGCTGGGATCGTTAGCCAGATGCGCCAGCGAGCGCCAGGTTTTCATCACACCATCGTAGTTGCGAAACGCCACGGTAATCACACTTAACAACATGTTTCACCTCATCTGCTGTCGGCAATATTCAGCGCTTTACGCAGAATAAAAGGACACACAATTAAAAATGCATATTCCGGGCTAAATATCGAACCGGTAAAAAATAATGACACCGGCGTAAAAAGATACAACTGCACGGCGAAATTGCGATTATTCCCAAAAGCGTTAATGAACATTTTGAAAACATAATACAGATAGCCAGCCGTTAATATTACGGCAAACCATGAAAAATAAATCATTAACAGGTACAGACCATTGTCTATTGTTTTTCCGACATCCGCACCGTTAAATATTCCGAATGATGCAACATATTCGTAAAGAGAACCGAATCGCACCACTCCATCAATGCTGGCCAATGAATAACCAACCATCACCAGCGGGCCGATAATACGATAATATGAGGATGACCCTTCCGTTCCCAGGTCGCCAAGACGTTCCGCAATATACGGACCGGCAAATATCAACCCGACAAAGAATGCGCCTAATGAAATAATTGCCAAGGGCAATTTCTTCTTGATCGCCTCTTTATTCAGATACTGAAATGCCCACTCCAGCAGGTAAAACAAGATAAATGTCATTACCCCGGAGAACGACCCTGAAAGAATTATCCCTGCGAGAATCATAGCATCAGATTTTGGGGTTTTGATACCAAACTGTTTGATGCAGAGCCAAATTGAGATTAATGCCAGAGCGAAGAATGCCGGTTCAAAATAGAGGGCCGTAGTACGCTTACCGCCGAACTTGATAAAGTTCAGAACATAGCTATTGCTGTATATAAGATATTTCGAAATCATCTCAATCAGGCTACTGCTGCCCGAGAGAATAATTTGCATCATTTCCAGCGCGGCAATCGTCACCACGATGCCGATGACCACGTAAAAGAAGCGCAGGATCTTACGATGGTTATGCGGAGAAATCGTTTTAAAACGAATGCTCCACACCATGCCAATGATGATAACGATGTAAACAAACAGCATCGTCGAGGTGACGTATTTACTCGGGTCCAGCGACTGGCCGAACACGTAGTTAAACAGCGTCAGCCCTACGCCCACCCCAAGGGCGATCATCAGCTTTTTCAGGTTAATGCGTTCAACGAACAGCAGCAGCAGGAGCGGGAGAAAGGTCACGATGGTGATGGGAAAACTCTCGCCAAGCTGCGCCAGTTTGACGTTTACCAGCAGGTAGATTAACGGTAGCAGCAAATAGCTACAGACTCTGATAGAACGAGACATATTCCTCCAGCATCTGTTGTCCGCTATAGGCCTTGCGGCTGCGGGCGCTAAATTCACCAAGCGTGGTGCCAAACACCGCCTGGGCTATCTCCGCTTTCGTTCGCTGCACCAGCGAAATGACCGCACTTTCATCCACCGTATGGCCGCCGGATTTTTCCAGCACCTCTTTTGCCGCATCGCTATGGGTAGCAATGACCGGGACACCAATCGACAGCGCTTCACAGAGAATGAGCGGATAGTTATCAACGCGGGAGCTAAACAGCAGCGCGTCAAGCTGGTTTAGCTCGCTCATCAGTTGGCGCTTATCGGTCAGAAAACCGTGGTTCACCACGTTGGTGCCTTCAAACGGCGAAAACTTACCGAAGGTATGAATTTCCACGTTATCGCCAAGCGCCATCATCTCGCGCACCAGGCGCTGGTTGGTTTTGCCGTCGTAGCGCAGGTCGTGCGCAACCACGGCAATTTTTGGTCGAGGCGTAGTCATCGTCATCGGCTTCAGATCCGCCAGAATTGCCTCCGTCGCCACATCAATACCGTTATTGATAATCAGGCAGCGCCCCGGGCCATAAAGGCTATTAAAGGCGTCTGCCACGTGCTGGCTGGGGGAGATAAACTGGCAGCCAAGTGCCAGCATGCGACGGAAGAGTTGGCGCTTTTCTTCCACCTGCTGATGCGCGCGGTCTACCTTTACCGGCGGATAGTTCTCCAGCGTCGGGCACTTCTGGCAGCCACTTTTCCAACCATCGCAACCGTCGAGAAACGCACAGCGTCCGGTCACGCTCCAGTGGTCGTGCAGCGTCCAGACCAACGTGACGTCCGCTTTGTGCGCTTTGACGCGCTCGCAAAAATCAATCACCTCGGTGAGATTCAGCCAGTAGCTGTGCATCACATGAAAATGCAGTACCACCGGACCCTCGGTGCGGGTCACCTGACGGTAGAGGTTATTCAGATTGCCAAACAGGTCGCGGTTAAACAGACGGAACAGCGCAAGATTCGCCATCGAGGTCAGGCGTGTGGTCTGCTTCATCACCTGCGGGTAGCTGTCGTGGCTGACGCTTTTTTTGCCACCTTTACCGTAGCCATAGACAAACTGCGATGACAATCCCTGACGCAGCGCACGCTGATGCAGGTCCAGCGCAACGCCCGCCGCGCCGCCTTCGGCCAGGCGCACGTTAAATTGCATAATATTCATTTAATGACCTTCACTCTCGCCTTCTCCCCCACGACAAGCGCGTGGTCGGGAATATCGTCCAGCACCACGCTGCCCGCGCCGATAGTCACATGGTTGCCGATGGTGATGCCGCCAATAATCACCACATTCGCCCCTAGTTCCACGCCGTTGCCAAGCGTTGGGCACGCCAGGCTATTCGGGCCGCGGTTGCCGAGCGTAATCCCGTGGCGGATGGTTAAATCATCCCCCGCGACGACGTTTTTATTGATGACCACCGCATAACCGTGGTGAATGGTGAAGCGTCGGCCAATGGTTGCCGCCGCCTGAATTTCATAGCCAAAGAAGCATTCGGTGATAATGCGATAGAGCACCAGCACCGGCGCGGCCCACAGATTATTGAGGACGTTTTTTTTGCGCCACACCGAACAGAAATGGGCAATACGATAGGCAGTCACCATGCAGCACGGACGCAGGCTCCAGCTATTGGCACGTAAATCTTCCAGTAGCATTATTTGCTCCGTAATCCATCAACCCAACGCTTGCCGTTGCGCACTGACAGCAGGGTCAGAAACGTCTTCCAGGTCATACGCTTATTGCGGATCTGGTACAGGGTGAACAGCTGGTACTTCTTGCTGGCACGGTCAAACTTCTCTTTATGCTTGCGATAGAAGCTGAAATTGCCGGAGAATTTTTTCGGCGAGGAGGTTATCTGCATTTCCCCGTGGTTGATGTGCAGGATTTGCGTCGCCGCCTCAATTTTCCACGGTTCACCGTAGGCCATCACCATACGCAGGAAGATGTCGTAGTCCTGCGCCGCCTTTAGTTCGGTATCAAACAGGCTCTCTTTAAAACGCCACGCCCAGCTAAAGACCTGGTTGCCAATGATGTTGCGTTTGTAGAACAGCTCGCGAGAGAACGGTGATTTCGGGTACAGCGGCAGGCTCGCTGGCTGCGAATACACCTCCCCTTCACAGACGTAGTCGTTGGCGTAGAGAAACGCGTGGCTAGTGAGCTGCTGTTTATCCGCCAAAAAGGTCGAGAGCCGCGTTGGCGTCCACTCGTCGTCGTCGTCGATGCCGGTAATAAACTCGCCTTTGGCCTGTAAAATCGCCTGATTGCGCACTGCACAGGCGCCGGAATTAAAATCGTTGCGGGTATACTGCACGCGGCTATCGTTCAGTTCGTCGATGTACTGCTGGAGCTGCTCGAAGCTGCGGGAACAATCATCGACGATAATCATTTCCCAATGGGGATAGTCCTGGCGCAGAACCGACTTGATGGCGCGAATCGCCAACTGCTGTCGGTTCCAGGTCGGCATATAGATGGAGATCAACGGGTAGT
The DNA here is from genome assembly GCF_902485085.1 of uncultured Kluyvera sp. NCBI lineage: Bacteria > Pseudomonadati > Pseudomonadota > Gammaproteobacteria > Enterobacterales > Enterobacteriaceae > Kluyvera > uncultured Kluyvera sp. The sequence goes on along the minus strand of NZ_CABTJS010000171.1, from coordinate 6,276 downwards.
CTGTTGTCATACGATATCCCTTATGGAGTAGCCCGGCCGAGCGAAACGACGCCGGGAATGCCCCGGAGTCGGCGCTCGCGCGCCTCGTCCGGGTTACAGGTGAGGTGCAAAAATTATTTTGAGTCCGACTGATACTCGTATTCGTAGTAGCCGTAATCCTGATAACCGGTGGCACGACGGAAGATAGAGTTGAGGATCACCCCTTTCACCGCGATGCCGTTCTGTTCGAAGCGGCTCAAGCTGGTCTCTACTTCTTTGAGCGTGTTCACCGCATAGCGTGTGACCATCAGCGTGGTACCGGCATGGCGTCCCACAATCGCGGCATCGGTCACCGCAAGAATTGGCGGCGTATCGATCAACACCAGGTCGTAGTTCGCACTCCCCCACTTCAGCAGTTCGCTAAAGCGCTCCCCCATCAGCAGTTCAGACGGGTTCGGCGGGATTTGTCCGCGAGGAACGAGGTCAAAGTTGGCAACCGACGTTTTCTTCGCACACTGTTCAATCGGCGTTTTGCCCACCAGCACATCCGACAGGCCGTTATCGTTGGTGGTGCCGAGCAGTTCGTGGGAGTAGCCCTTACGCATATCGCAGTCAATCATCAGCACGCGCTTGTTGGTCTGGCTAATCACCGCCGCGAGGTTGGCGCAGACGAAGGTTTTACCGATAGAAGGACTCACGCCGGTCATCATCAGCACGTTGTTTTGCGCCTGCATCATGGCGAAGTGCAGACTGGTGCGCAGGCTACGAATCGCCTCAATGGCGAGGTCAGTAGGGTTACCCACCGCCAGCAGCTGACTTTGCTTATAGCGCTTCACGCCGTTGACGCTCTTCACGCTATCGCGGGATTTCTGCCATTCAGAAAGTGGAATGCTGGCGTAAACGTTAATACCATGTTCTTCCAGCACCTGCGGGCTTTCGATACCGCGATTAAACAGCGAGCGCAGCAGTACGCCGACAATCGACAACATCAGGCCAAGAATAATGCTGCCAAGCACAATTAGCGCTTTCTTCGGTTTTACCACGCCCGGCTGGGTAATCGCCGGGTCAACGATACGCACGTCGCCCACGGTGCTAGCCTTGGTGATTTTCAGCTCCTGCTGTTTGTTCAGCAGCTGCATATACACCTGCTGGCCGGACTCCACGTCACGGGTCAGGCGCACAATTTCCTGCTGGGTTTTTGGCATCGCGGTGACGCGTTGGCTCAGCTTCGCCTTCTCTTCTTCCAGCGCACGACGTTTCTCCAGCAGCGTGCGGTACGCCGGGTGAATTTTGGTGTAGAGCTTGGAGATTTCAGCTTCGCGGAAGGTCAGTTCATTCAACTGGGCATCGATGTTCACCATCGAGTCGAGTACCGATTTTGCTTCCAGCGGCAGGTCGACGGAGTCTTTCTGTTGACGGTAGGCGTTCAGTTTGTTTTCAGCGATATCAAGCTGGCTACGTACCTGCGGGAGCTGAACCTCAAGAAACTCCAGGCTCTTTGCCGCCTCTTCGGATTTACGCGCCACGTTCTGCGCCACGTAGTTGCGGGCAATGCTGTTGAGGATTTCGCGGATCTGGTCTTTGTCTTCCCCCACCATGGTCAGCGTCAGCACGCCGGAGTCTTTACCATCTTCGGTAACGCTCAGGCTATTTTGCAGGGTATTGATCATCCCCAGGGTCGAGTATTTGGTGACCGTAAAGCTGGCCCCTTCATCGGCGGCAATCCCCGCAACCATTAGCGATACGCCGCCTTTGTTGACAGGCTCACCCACTTTGCCATCAACGCTGAAACCGCTATCGTTGCTAAAACGGAAGGTGGTTGGACTCAGGACATCAAGCGTAAAGGTGCTATCGGCCATCGAGGCCGGACGCTCGAAGGTGGTGACTTTGACGGTCTGGTTCTGACGCCCCATTAAGCGATCCCAGCCTGCCCCGAGGATCGGGAAGGTGTTTTTGCTGACCGCAATATCGAGGTCCAGGTCATCGACGGTTTTGCCCAGTACCAGACGCGAAGTGATCATCTGGATCTCTGCCTCAGAGGCAGGTGGCTTGCTGGTTAATGCGTTGCTGATGTCCTGCACCAGCGCACTGCCCTGATTCTGCTCAATACGTACCAGCGCATCGGCGCTATAAATCGGTGTAGCAAAGATGGCGTAGACAATCGCGGCGGCGGCGAACAGCGCGGTAATGCCAACCACCCACCACTTCGCTTCAATAACGGTCCCCACTAGGCGGCCAATATCAATCTCATCACCGCCCGAGGCCGCCGGGCTTATTTGTTTTACTTTATCAGTCATGGTTATCCCTGCTGAGCTTTCAATGCCTGCGCCCACTGGCTGGCAGACCTGTCGAGTAACTGGTACACCGCTTCAAATGCTTCGCGGCTTTTGCGATACGGATCGGGGATTTCTCGTTCGTTATCCCAATGCCCAAAAAGCATCACTTTGCCGCGCATCTCCGGCGCCATTTCATGCAGGGTGGCAACGTGTCGCCTCTCCATCGCCAGAATCAGATCGTACTCCCGGCACATACGTCCGGAGATTTGCCGTGCGCAGTGCCCTTCAAGGGAAATGTCATGCACCGCTGCGACGCTGGCGGCGCGCTCATCCGCCGCTTTCCCGACCAACGCCCCCAGCCCTGCCGACTCGACGGTGACCGCCGGGAGATGACGGCGTAACAGACGTTCCGCCGTCGGGGAACGGCAGATGTTCCCCACGCATACCACGAGAATTTTGTTAAACATGTCGGTTACCAGTCGTGAATGTCTTTTGCCGTATCGGTCATGTAGCGAACGCCACTGATGGTCGGCAACAGTTGGTTGATCAGACGGTTCCAGCGGGCAACCGGTGCGGTAGTGACGTAGACAACGTCGTAAGGCTGCAGAACAAAGTTGGTCGCCATCACCAGCGAGGTCGCATCGGACATATCCAACTGGTAAATGTTAGCCATCTTGCCGTTGTTGCCCTCTTTGGTCGGACGAATCACGAAGATACCGCTCGCATCCGAGGTGGTCAGGTCGATACCTTCCGCCTGGCCGAGCGCTTCGGTCAGCGTCATGCCGCTGAAGTCCATTTTGAGCGTACTCTGTTTCTTCACTTCGCCCATCACGAACACTTTCAGGTCGTCGTTGCGCGGCACAAACAGAATGTCGCCCGGATAAAGCAGACGGTTCTGGCTCAGATCGCCGTTCTGCATCAACGCCTGAACGGAAATACGCTGTTCGCGGCCATCGTGCGTCAGCACCACGTTGCGCCAGTCGGCCAGTTCGCCCAGCCCACCGGCAGCGTTAATCGCATCCAGTACGGTCAGCGGTACGTTGGTGATCGCCTGCTGGCCAGATTTATTCACCTGGCCGGAGACATAGACTTTCTGCGAGCGGAAGGCGGCGACGTTCACGTCAACCTGCGGGTCGGTAATATAGGCTGCCAGCCGCTGGGTGATGGTCTGGCGGATTTCCGCCAGCGTGCGGCCTTTAACCTGCACTTTGCCGATGTAGGGATAAAAAATGGTGCCGTCAGGCTGGACCCAGTTGCCGGTATCGCTGGAGCTACGATATTGCCCCGCCGGAGTCGTCAGCTCCGGGTGGTCCCAGACGGTGACGTTCAGAACATCGCCCGAGCCCACGCGGTACTGGTAATTGCTTAACTCCTGATCCAGCGACATGTTGGGCTGCGCGACGTTAGGACGCGGGCGTAATTGTTCAATCAGTCGCGGGGTCAGCGGATAAACATTCACCATTCGGCCAATGTCATAATCAGCATCCTGCTGCTTAATCACATCTTTTCCGTAGGTAGACATATTGCTGCCTGGAAGTATGGTGCAACCACTCATCAAGGTTACCGACACCAATAATGGCATCAATTTTAGTTTGGATTTCATCATTGATTATTTATCACTTTGGCAGAAAATTATCCTGTGCGAATTAAATTAATCCGTACCATTTGATTACCCTAACACTCACCATGCATTTATTTTCCGGTGAATATAACTGGCATATATCTGAAAAAAGTTTGGATTCGTCCGCAGGCTATTGACAGAATAATCGAGGCTTTGCTTCACGCTTTCAGGCACGCTACCGCCCTTGGCTATCAGCTACCAATTCACCTAAAAATCATGTTGTTATGAGGAATTCAGCCACGCTAAAAATAAACATGGAGAATATTCCTGGATATATAATGCAGAGATTTTTCATTCCTGCATGACTATTTCATGACGTACCTCAATGGCTATTCCATTCAGTACCGGGAGAATTGTTGCAGCTAAGCGAATAGCAGGCAAGGTTAGCCCCGCTTAAAAAATAATTTTAAGAATAAGATTAAGATCAATATCGTATGACTTTTTAGGATTTTCTTTATATTGACAACTTTAGTACCGCGCCACTGAAAATATATTCTCAATAATAAACCTAAGGCCATTTCTCGCTATTATTTCCTGACGTACATTGGTTTTTTGCCGCGAGAAATCGCAGCCAAACGTTGCAATTTGCCGTCGCTTTATCCATGATCAATTCGTCAAGTAACATAAGGTTTTAACCAACGTATGGAATGGATTGCCGATCCGTCTATTTGGGCGGGACTCGTGACGCTGGTCGTCATCGAGCTGGTTCTCGGAATTGATAATCTGGTGTTTATCGCCATCCTCGCAGAAAAGCTGCCACCAGCCCAACGTGACCGCGCGCGCGTCACCGGCCTGATTCTGGCGATGCTTATGCGTCTGCTTCTGCTGGCCTCTATCTCGTGGCTGGTCACCCTGACGAAACCGCTGTTTAGCATTCGTGATTTTACCTTCAGCGCTCGCGACCTGATTATGCTGGTCGGCGGCTTCTTCCTGCTGTTTAAAGCGACGGTAGAGCTCAACGAGCGGTTAGAAGGAAAAGATAACGACAACCCAACACAACGGCGCGGCGCGCGTTTCTGGGGCGTTGTGGCGCAAATCGTGGTGCTGGATGCCGTCTTCTCGCTCGACTCGGTCATCACCGCGGTCGGCATGGTCGACCATCTCGCCGTCATGATGGCGGCGGTTATTATTGCCATCAGCCTGATGCTAATGGCCAGCCGGGCGCTCACCCGTTTTGTGAACAGTCACCCAACGATTGTCATTCTGTGTCTGAGCTTCCTGCTGATGATTGGCTTCAGCCTGGTGGCGGAAGGCTTTGGCCTCGTCATTCCGAAAGGTTATCTGTACGCCGCTATTGGCTTCTCGGTGATGATTGAGTTCCTGAACCAGCTGGCTATCTTCAACCGTCGTCGCTTCCTCACCGCTAATCAGTCGCTGAGAAGCCGTACCACCGAGGCGGTGATGCGCCTGCTGAGCGGTAAAAAAGAGGATGCAGAACTTGATGCCGGCACAGCTTCATTGCTGGTAGACCAGGACAGTCAGCAAATCTTCGACCCGCAGGAACGGCGGATGATCGAGCGCGTGCTGAATCTCAATCAGCGTACGGTAAGCAGCATCATGACTTCCCGTCATGATATCGAGCACATCGATCTCAGCGCGCCGGAAAGCGAAGTGCGCGCGCTGCTGGAGAAAAACCAGCATACCCGCCTGGTGGTGACCGGCGGTAATGATGAAGAGGATTTACTCGGCGTCGTACACGTTATCGACCTGCTGCAGCAGTCGCTGCGCGGTGAGCCGCTGGATCTGCGCGTGTTAATCCGCCAGCCATTGGTCTTCCCGGAAGCGCTGCCGCTGTTGTCGGCGCTGGAACAGTTCCGCAACGCACGAACCCACTTCGCCTTCGTGGTGGATGAGTTTGGTTCGGTTGAGGGGATTGTGACGCTGAGTGACGTGACGGAGACCATCGCCGGTAACCTGCCTAATGAAGCAGAAGAGATTGATGCGCGCCACGACATTCAGAAGAATGCCGACGGTACGTGGACCGCGAATGGGCATATGCCGCTGGAAGATTTGGTGCAGTACATCCCGCTGCCGCTGGACGAGAAGCGCGAATACCACACCATCGCCGGGCTGTTGATGGAACATCTGCAGCGTATTCCTAAAGCCGGTGAGGAAGTGCAGATTGGTTTGTGGGCACTCAAAACGCTGCAGGTAGAAAGCCACCGCGTGCAGAAAGTGCAGATCATTCCGCCGCCGCAGAATGATGAGTGGGATTACGAGGTGTAGTGAGAAGTCTGTCCCGGCGGCGCTTCGCTTAGCCGGGCTACTGAATATCATGAATAAGTAAAAGACCACCTTCTTAGAAGGTGGCTTTTGAGAATGCCCCCTGTAAGGGGGGCTACTTTCACCTTCCGCTTACTACTCTAGCAATTCCATCTGTTGTTCATGTGTTTGTTCCGT
>NZ_CABTJS010000170.1:0-23411 GCF_902485085.1 uncultured Kluyvera sp. | reverse complement strand
CCATTCACCAAATAAATAGAAACTGGAACACGTTCCCGACGCAGTGCGTTCAGGAACGGATCTTGTAAAGATTGCCCCTTAGCCATTCTCTCTTTTCCTTATATGCTTATTTGTACTTATACACTTCGTCTTTCAAGCCGCATTGCGGCAACTTGAGCGATGTTGCGTATGAACCTTACGATTCTGAAAATTGCGCACGATACGACTCAATTTTACACATTCAGTCTACACTAGCACCCACTACCTGTAATAATTGGCTAAACGCCTGCTCCGGCTGCTCACTATCTAACCAGTGAACCCCTTCCCAACCGCGTAACCACGTCACCTGGCGCTTCGCTAGCTGTCTCGTGGCACAAACTCCTCTATAAACCATTTCATCATATGAAATCTCGCCTTCAAGGTATGACCACATCTGGCGGTATCCCACACAACGAATGGAAGGCATATCCGTATGCAAATCTCCACGGGCAAATAGCGCCCGCACTTCTGCTTCAAAACCTGAAGCTAACATCTGATGAAAACGCTGCTCAATGCGCTGATGGAGCAGTTCACGGCTCGCCGGGGCGATGGCGAACTGATGCACCTTGTAGGGCAGAGCGTCTCCTGACGTTTGTGTCAGCTCCGTTAAAGTTTTACCCGAAATGAAAAAAACTTCCAGTGCTCGGGAAAGTCTTTGCGGATCATTCGGATGAATACGCTCGGCCGCGACGGGGTCAATTTCCCGCAGCTGCTGATGCAGCGCCATCCATCCTTGCTCTGCCGCCTGCTGCTCAATCCGCGCCCGAACGTCCGGGTCGGCTGAGGGTAACGGTGATAACCCTTCAAGCAACGCCTTGAAATACAACATCGTCCCACCGACCAGCAGCGGAATTTTCCCTGCGGCGGTGATCTCCGCCATCTGCGCAAGCGCATCGCGGCGGAAGTCCGCCGCAGAGTATGCCTGCGACGGATCGAGAATATCTAACAGTCGATGCGGCGCGGCTTCTAACTCTTCCGCACTCGGCTTAGCGGTGCCGATATCCATTCCTCGATAAATGAGGGCTGAATCAACACTAATCAACTCTACTGGCAAAACTTTACGTAATTCAATCGCCAGCGCCGTCTTGCCCGAAGCGGTTGGCCCCATCAAAAAAATTGCCTTAGGCAGGCTCGCCTCGGTTACTTCACTCATGTCTCAGGGCGTTCATCGCAGAATCTAAATCAACGGGTTGTAACAGACCACCCGGCGGAGCTTTGACCAGCTGTGGGCAAAGACGTTCAACGTCTGCCAGCATGGAAATTGCCTGCGCCATGTTCCACTGCGCGTGATCGCTTGCCAGATTTCGGGCCAGCCACTGCGCAACGTTCCCGGCGTCAACGATACTTTGCTCCACCAGGTAGCCTATCAGTTCAGGAATCAAGATTTGTAAATTTTGTTGTCGTAAGGGTAAAGGCACGGCGCGAATCGTGGCGTGCTGCCCTTCGAGCAGTATTTCAATGCCGAGCAGATTCAGCGCTTCCTGCGCGCGTTCCAGCGTCTGACGCTCGCCGTCGGTCACTTTAAGACGCAGCGGAATCAACAGCGGCTGCGCGCAGATGGTCGCTTCGCCCGGTGTCAGCTGCGCCTGGCGTAACCAGCGTTCCGCCACCGGCAGCGCCAGCAGGCTTAATTTGCCGCCGCGCTCCAGCAACGCGCAGGTATCAGCGACAATCGCCAGCACGCGACCAAAGCTCTGGTTATGCCCGGCAAGATTATCGGCCACTGGCGCTTTCACCGGTTCCGGCGTTTTTTCCGGCGTATTCAGCAATTGGCGATAAAGCGCCCCCTGCTGCTTCTGATATCCCGGCTGGGCGTTCGGCCAGCTGCCGTTGGCACCACCACTACTCCGACCGGCGCTACCGCCACCGGTTGGCGTTTGATAGCGCGGCATATCAGGTTCGCGCGCCACCGCCGGTTCAGCAAACTGGTTGCGTCCGGCGGCAATACGGTTTTCCGGCAAGGCTCGCGGCGCGGGCTCATCATCTTCCGCCAGCGGCAGAGGCGTATCGAGCTGCTGTTGCAGCACGCTAAGCACCCCTTGATAGATAAAATCATGCACAAGGCGCGACTGATGGAAACGCACCTCGTGCTTCGCCGGATGCACGTTCACATCCACCTGATGCGGGTCTATCTCAAGATAAAGAACAAACGCGGGCTGTTGATCGGCACCGAGTTTATCTTCACACGCCTGACGAATCGCATGGTTGATGAGCCTATCGCGCATCATGCGGCCGTTCACGTAGCAGTACTGAATTTCAGCCAGCGCAGGCGTAGTGTGTTTCGGGTCTGCCACCCAGCCGTGCAGCGCCAGGTCGCCATGCTGCCACTCAATGGCCAGCGCGTGTTCAAGGAAAGGCACACCGCAAATCGCTCCCAGCCGACGCTCTTTCGGCGCGCCTTCGGCGACCGCGCGATACTGGCGAACCGCTTTGCCGTTATGGGTCAGGTTAATGCTCACATCGAAGCGCGCCAGCGCAATGCGGCGGATAATCTCATCGATATGATTGAATTCGGTTTTCTCGGTGCGCATAAACTTGCGACGCGCCGGGGTGTTGTAGAACAGGTCCAGCACTTCCAGCGTCGTCCCTACCGGGTGCGCCGCAGGTTTCACCGCGACGTCCTGATTACGACCTTCCGCGTAGGCCTGCCACGCTTCTTGCTGCTCTGCGGTACGAGAGGTGATAGTCAGACGCGAGACCGAGCTGATGCTCGCCAGCGCTTCGCCGCGAAAACCCAAGCTGATAATCGCCTCAAGGTCGTCAAGCGTGGCGATTTTACTGGTGGCGTGACGCGCCAGCGATAGCGCTAGTTCGTCTTTTTTGATGCCGCAGCCGTTATCACGAATGCGGATAAGCTTGGCGCCGCCGCGTTCAATATCAATATCGATGCGGGTTGCCCCCGCATCGAGACTGTTCTCCACCAGCTCTTTCACTACCGATGCAGGCCGCTCAACCACTTCACCCGCGGCAATCTGGTTCGCAAGCTGCGGCGGTAAAACCTGTATCGGCATGAAAACTCCTTAGTTAACGAGCGTCCTGGATGATGACGCGGCGCTGGCGGTCTGCGACTGTTCGTCACGAGGGCCGGATTGTATCGGATGCGCCGTGAAATAGTTACGTAAACCGTTATAAATGGCTTCCGCGATCTTCTGTTGATAATCGTCGCTACCCAGCAGGCGCTCTTCGCTGCTGTTACTGATAAAGCCGGTCTCGACCAGAATGGACGGAATATCCGGCGAACGCAGCACGCCAAGGCTGGCATGTTCAGGGCGGCGTTTATGCAGATTCCCTACCTGCTGAAGCTGGCTTATCACGCTGGTTGCGACATCATACCCTACACGCTGGGAATGACCGAACTGCAGATCCAGCACCGCCTGGCTCAGGTACGGGTCGGCCTGGCTGTTGGCCAGTACGTCGCCCGCGCCGCCGAGCAGCTCAGACTGTTTCTCGTGCTGTTCGAGCCAGCCCGCCATTTCGCTATTCGCGCGACGGTTAGAGAGCACCCACACGGATGCACCGGTCGCATCGCGGTTCGGCGCGGCATCCGCGTGAATCGACACCAGGAAAGAAGCGTTCTGCTTACGCGCCACGTCGGAACGGCCCATCACCGAAATAAAGTAGTCTCCGTCACGGGTCAGCACGCCTTTGAACATCGGATCATCATTCAGCAGCGCACGTAGTTTGCGCGCAATGGCAATGGTGACGTTTTTCTCACGCGTGCCGCCAGGGCCAATCGCCCCAGGGTCCTGACCGCCGTGACCGGCATCAATGGCGATAATCACTTTATCACCCGAGACGCTGCGCGCGCGGGAAGACGGACGTGGCGTTGGCGTCACCGTGCTGGCAATCGCTGGCTGGCGCTCGCCGCTGAAGCTGCCGCTGTCGTTTCCGCTAGTCGTGCTGCTGCCGTTACGGCTGCCGCTGAACGGATTGCGTCCAGGCTGCACAGGTACAGGCGTCACCATTGGCGTTTCCACTCGCTTAGCTACAACCGGAGGCGGTGGAGGCGGTGGAACGTCAGCGTTAATGGTGAACACCACGGTGTAGTTGGCACCGTTCTGCTGCTTCACCGCCCGGGTTTTGCCGTTTTCGGTCAGATCGACCACCAGACGTAAGGTCTGATCGTCCTTCGCTGTGCCCGAACGAATCGCTTTCACCAGGTTATTACCGCTAAAGCGCAGCGGTAGTCCCTGTAGCACCCCGGTTTGTTTGATATCCAGCACGACGCTACGTTTGTCGTCCTGGCTAAAGCTATACTCCGGATCGCCCATAAAGCTGAACGTGATCCGCGCCTGCGTTTCACCGTTCGCCACCTGAATATCGGACAAACTTGCCGCCATTGCCGGTACGCCGACCAGCATCAGTGCGGCCATTAACCACCCTTTTGCGCGAAAAATCATCCTGGGATCCCTTAAATTAACCGGCAAACCGCGCCAGCAGAGACTCACCTAATGAGGAGACCGCGCTAATGCGCGCCTCACGCCCTTGCGCCTGGTAATCTAAGTGTATTTCGATATCCGGCTCGGGCAGAACACCTGCGCCCTGTTGCGGCCATTCCACCAGGCAAATGGCATCGTTAGCAAAGTAATCGCGGATCCCCATAAATTCGAGCTCCTCGGGATCGGCAAGGCGGTACAGATCAAAGTGATAAACCATCAGGTCGGCGAGCTGATAAGGCTCGACCAGGGTATAAGTTGGGCTTTTGACGTTGCCGTTATGACCTAACGCCTGCAGGAATCCACGGCTAAAGGTGGTTTTCCCGGCACCCAAATCGCCGTACAGATAGATGACGGTTGCGCCGACGCAGGCCTTCGCCACTCGGTTGCCAAGGTCCAGGGTTGCCTGCTCGTCAGATAAAGGAATCACTCGATTAGTCATGGTTTACGTCAATCACATCCGGGTTAACAACACGCCGTAGCGTGGAAAAGAGGTCTGTCGCGAGCATACCGCGGGTGCCATAGCGCGCCGCCAGTTCATCGGCGGCGGCACCGTGGGCGATACACCCTGCGCACGCTGCATCATACGGCGATAATGCCTGCCCCAGCAATGCGCCGATGATGCCCGAAAGCACATCACCCATTCCGCCGCTGGCCATGCCGGCATTTCCCGCATCAATAATTCCGATCGCGCCCTGTTCATCTGCCACGACCGTACCGGCGCCTTTCAGCACCACCGCGCCGCCGTACCGTTTTACCAGACGCTGCGCAGAAAGTAAGCGATCGTGCTCGATATCTGCCACCCGACAATTGAGCAGCCGTGCGGCTTCACCGGGGTGTGGCGTGATCACGCGATTGTGACGTTTATCCGGATTGATTGCCAGCAGGTTCAGCGCATCGGCATCCCAGAGAGTTGGTTTACGGAAATTGTCGATTTTCCGCAGCGCCTGTTTGCCCCATTCGGCCTGCCCCAGACCGGGGCCAATCACCACGACATCTGCCCATTCAAGCGCTTCATCGAGCGTCTGCGGCGTTAGTTCATGCACCATCAGCTCAGGCCGAGCGGTAATAATCGGCGCAACGTTTTCAGCGCGGGTTAATACGCGTACCAGCCCCGCACCGGCTCGCAGCGCCGCTTCACCGGTCATACGAATCGCCCCAGCGGTACCGTGATCGCCACCGATCACCACCAGGCGGCCGTGATCGCCTTTGTGCGAGGTGGGACGACGCGGCGTGAACCACTGTCCTAGCTGCGAAGCATCAAACCGATGAATATTTGTGTGCTGGGTTGCCAGCCAGGGCTCAAGCCCCAGCGCATCATGATGTAGATGCCCGACAACGTCACGCGCCTTGCCTGTCAGCAAACCGGGCTTGAGGGCGATAAAGGTGATGGTGTGAGCAGCCTGAATAACCGCGCCGGGCGTCGTGCCCGTCTGGGCGTTCAGCCCGGAGGGAATATCCAGCGCGACAACCGGTGCCGGGAAGGCGTTAGCTCGCACAATCAGGTTCGCGACGTTCTCGCGCGGCGCGCTTTGTAGTCCAGTGCCGAGCAGGCCATCGATAATCAGGTCTGCATCCTGTGGCCAATCCGCATCTTCCGGGTAAATCTCGCCGCCCGCCGCGTGCCACGCCTCACGAGCAGCCTGCGCTTCTTCCGGCAGCGGCTTATCGCTGGCGATTGCCAGCAGCGTCACCTGAATACCGGCGGCCTGCGCCAGACGCGCGACCTCATAGCCATCGCCGCCGTTATTGCCGTGCCCGCACAGAACAATCCAGTGGCGGGTGGAAGGATATGCGGCACGCGCGAGCTTAAACGCCGCTTCGCCCGCGCGCTGCATTAGCGTGTAAAGGGAAAGTCCAAGGCTCTGCGCCGCCGCTTTTTCAGCGCGACGCAGGTCATCCGCAGGCCAAATGGAGTGTGGTATACTTTGGGGGTTACTCGTCAATGTATGGTCCGTCATGTCACAGCCCCTCGATCTCAATCAATTAGCGCAACAAATCAAACAATGGGGCACCGAACTGGGTTTTCAGCAGGTCGGCATTACCGATACCGATCTCAGCGCCTCCGAGCCCAAACTGCAGGCATGGCTGGATAAACAATACCACGGCGAGATGGAATGGATGGCGCGTCACGGTATGATGCGCGCGCGTCCACACGAACTGCAGCCCGGTACGCTCCGGGTCATCAGCGTTCGCATGAACTATCTTCCCGCCAATGCGGCCTTTGCCAGCACGCTGAAAAATCCCGAGCTAGGTTACGTCAGCCGTTATGCCCTGGGGCGTGATTATCATAAGCTGTTGCGTAACCGCCTTAAAAAGCTCGGCGAAATGATTCAGGAACAGTGTGTCTCGCTGAATTTTAGACCGTTTGTCGACTCTGCGCCTATTCTTGAGCGTCCGCTAGCGGAAAAAGCCGGGATTGGCTGGACGGGGAAGCACTCGCTTATCCTCAACCGCGACGCAGGATCGTTCTTTTTCCTCGGTGAGCTGCTGGTTGATATCCCTCTGCCCATCGATCAACCGGTAGCCGAAGAGTGCGGGCGCTGCGTGGCCTGCATGACCATCTGCCCTACCGGCGCGATTGTCGAACCTTATACTGTCGACGCCCGCCGCTGTATTTCTTATCTGACTATCGAGCTCGAAGGCGCCATTCCGGAAGAATTTCGTCCACTATTGGGCAATCGTATATACGGCTGCGACGACTGCCAGCTAATCTGCCCGTGGAATCGCTTCTCACAGTTGACCGATGAAGCCGACTTTAGTCCGCGCAAAGCGCTGCATGCGCCTGAACTTATCGAGCTGTTCGCCTGGAATGAAGCGCATTTCCTGAAGGTGACGGAAGGTTCGGCCATTCGCCGTATCGGCCACCTGCGCTGGCTGCGAAATATTGCCGTTGCGCTGGGTAACGCACCGTGGAGCGACGCTACGCTAAACGCGCTGGAGAGTCGCCGGGGTGAGCACCCACTTCTCGATGAACACATTGAATGGGCGATTGCGCAGCAAATTACACGTCGAAATGAGCATGTGGTTGAAGTGCAGTTGCCGAAGAAACAGCGTCTGGTGAGAGTGGTGGAAAAAGGGCTACCGCGCGATGCGTGATATATTCACAGCCTGTGAGTAAAAATAAAAAGACATTGCGTTTCAACACGCCAAAGTTCGTCAAGCGATCTCGCTAACATTTTGAAATGATATATCTCGTTATATTTCAGCAAGTTGACAAAAAGTGTAAAAATCCAGAAAACATTAGCACGCGAAGAACGAGATAACAGCCTGTGGATAACTCTGTTTACAAGAGTATTTCAGAAACGAAAAAACAACCTCAATGGCTTGATGCATTGTGGAAGTATTTTTGTTTTGGAAGAAAATTTGGAGCGGGAAACGAGACTCGAACTCGCGACCCCGACCTTGGCAAGGTCGTGCTCTACCAACTGAGCTATTCCCGCTTGGGTGTGTCTACTGCGACTGCTTTCAAATTTTTGGAGCGGGAAACGAGACTCGAACTCGCGACCCCGACCTTGGCAAGGTCGTGCTCTACCAACTGAGCTATTCCCGCAAAATCTGGCAATTTTTGTTGCTGTCGTAATTCGCATTTCTGCTTCGTTACGGGAGGCGCATTATACGAGAATTCTTTCCCCCTGCAACCCCCCCTGAAGCGATTTTTTAAAAAAACCGTTCAAGTGCTGGATAAATCGGCAAGTTGACTATTTTAGCGCCAATTCATCCCTTTAGCACGTTAAAGCTGAATAAAATGTTCGCGGTAGTAGGCCAGTTCCGCCACCGACTCACGAATGTCATCCATCGCCTGGTGAGTGCCCTGCTTTTTAAAGCCCGGCAGAATTTCCGGTTTCCAGCGACGCGCCAGCTCTTTGAGCGTGCTGACATCCAGATAGCGATAGTGGAAGTAGGATTCCAGCTCCGGCATGTATTTAAACAGGAAGCGACGATCCTGACCGATACTGTTGCCGCAAATCGGTGATTTACCTTCGGGCACCCATTGCTTTAAGAATTCCAGCGTCGCCAGCTCCGCTTCGCGATCACCCATGGTGCTCGCCTTCACGCGTTCCACCAGCCCGCTGCCGGTGTGGGTGCGCACGTTCCAGTCATCCATCAGCGCCAGCTGCGCGTCAGATTGGTGAACGGCAATGGTCGGCCCTTCCGCCAGAATATTCAGCTGTGCGTCAGTCACCAGCGTGGCGATTTCAATAATGCGATCGTGCTCGGGATTCAGGCCGGTCATCTCCAGATCGATCCAAATCAGGTTGTTTTCATCTGCACTCATGTTATTTTCCACCCTTCTGTCTTACCTGCCGCGGTAGGTTAACTAGTATTAATTAGCGTGTATCATAGAGGTTTTGCCCGATATGGGCGACCAGGAGTCAGCACGATTGAGTAAAAATAAACTCTCCAAGGGGCAGCAGCGCCGCGTAAAAGCGAACCATCAGCGCCGACTGACAACCACCACGGAGAAGCCAGATTACGACGATAACCTGTTTGGCGAAGCCGCCGAAGGGATCGTCATCAGCCGCTTCGGTATGCATGCCGACGTGGAGTCCGCCGATGGCGACATCCACCGCTGCAATATCCGTCGCACCATTCGTTCACTGGTCACCGGTGACCGCGTTGTCTGGCGTCCAGGCAAGGCCGCTGCGGAAGGCGTGAGAGTCAAAGGTATCGTTGAAGCCGTTCACGAGCGGACCTCCGTTCTGACACGCCCGGACTTTTATGACGGCGTGAAGCCCATTGCCGCCAACATCGACCAGATTGTTATCGTCTCCGCCATTTTGCCCGAGCTGTCGCTGAATATTATCGACCGCTATCTTGTCGCCTGCGAAACGCTCAATGTTGAACCATTGCTGGTGCTCAATAAAATAGACCTGCTGGACGAAGACGGCATGGCGTTCGTCAATGAGCAGATGGATATCTATCGCAATATTGGTTATCGCGTTCTGATGGCATCGAGCCATACCCAGGACGGCTTAAAACCGCTGGAAGAGGCGCTGACCAACCGTATCAGCATCTTTGCCGGGCAGTCTGGCGTCGGAAAATCGAGCCTGCTTAACGCCCTGCTGGGGCTGAACGACGACCGCATTCTGACTAACGACGTTTCCGACGTCTCGGGCCTTGGTCAACACACCACCACCGCCGCGCGCCTGTATCATTTCCCGCACGGCGGCGACGTGATTGACTCCCCTGGGGTCCGTGAATTTGGTCTGTGGCACCTTGAGCCGGAACAAGTCACCAATGGATTTGTCGAATTCCATGACTATCTCGGCCTGTGCAAATACCGCGACTGTAAGCACGATGCCGATCCCGGTTGTGCCATCCGTGAAGCCGTCGATAACGGTAAAATTGCCGAATCACGTTTTGAAAATTATCACCACATTCTGGACAGTATGGCGCAGGTAAAAACGCGTAAAAACTTTTCAGAGACCGATAAATGAGAACTATGATTTTGCCGACTGACATTTTCACTGACAATCGCTAGAATCGGCCGCTTTTCTCATTTAGATCCGACGCGATCGTCGGATCAGGAACGACACATAATGGCCTGGAGGCTACCTTGTTAAACTCGTTTAAACTTTCACTGCAATACATTCTGCCTAAACTGTGGCTTACGCGTCTCGCAGGCTGGGGTGCGAGCAAACGAGCGGGATGGCTGACGAAACTGGTTATCGATCTGTTCGTGAAGTTCTACAAGGTCGATATGAAAGAAGCGCAGAAGCCGGACACCGCCAGCTACCGCACTTTCAACGACTTCTTCGTCCGTCCGCTGCGTGAAGATGCCCGCCCGGTCAACACCGACCCAAGCGTGCTGGTGATGCCGGCCGACGGCGTAATTAGCCAGCTTGGCGCGATTGAAGACGACAAAATTCTGCAGGCCAAAGGCCATAACTACTCGCTCGAAGCGCTGCTCGCGGGTAACTACATCATGGCTGATCTGTTCCGTAACGGCAGCTTCGCCACCACCTATCTGTCGCCGCGCGACTACCACCGCGTGCATATGCCGTGCAACGGTATCCTGCGTGAAATGATTTACGTGCCGGGTGACCTGTTCTCCGTGAACCACCTGACCGCGCAGAACGTACCCAATCTGTTTGCCCGTAACGAACGCGTCATCTGTCTGTTCGATACTGAATTCGGCCCAATGGCGCAAATTCTGGTGGGTGCGACTATTGTGGGTAGCATCGAAACCGTCTGGGCGGGTACCGTCACGCCGCCGCGTGAAGGTGTGATTAAGCGCTGGACCTACCCGGCGGGCGATCAAGAAGGCTCCATCGCGCTGCTGAAAGGCCAGGAAATGGGCCGCTTCAAGCTGGGCTCAACGGTAATCAACCTGTTTGCCGCGGGTAAAGTGACGCTGATGGAGCAGCTGAAAAATCTGTCCGTGACTAAGCTTGGCGAGCCGCTGGCCGTTTCCACCGAGGCCGTTGTCGAACCTGAGGCTGCGCCGGTTGTTGAACCTGCAGTTGAACCTGTAGTAGTTGAGCCTGTAGTAGTTGAGCCGGTTGTTGAACCCGTTGCTGAACCACAGGCCGAAGCGGTTGTTGAACCGGTCGTAGAGCAGGATGTCGCCCCAAAGGCTGACAACACGCAAGAAAAAAGTTAACAACGAATAAGGGTCTGACGTGCGCCTGATTATCACTTTACTGATGGCCTGGTGCCTCAGCCAGGGGGCGTACGCAGCGACTGCCCCCAACGCTCGACAAATAACCCAGGAACTGGAACAGGCAAAGGCGGCAAAGCCCGCCCAGCCTGAAACCGTCGAAGCGTTACAAAATGCCCTGACCGCGCTCGAAGAGCAGAAAGGCTCTCTTGAGCGCGCCGCGCAGTACCAGCAGGTCATCGATAACTTCCCCAAACTCTCCCAGACGTTGCGTAATCAGCTCAACAACCTGCGCGATGAACCGCGTCAGGTGCCTGAAGACATGAGCAGCGATGCGTTGAATCAGGAGATTTTGCAGGTTAGCAGCCAACTGCTGGAAAAAACCCGCCTTGCTCAACAGGAACAAGAGCGCGCCCGCGATATCGCGGACTCCCTGAACCAGCTTCCCCAGCAGCAGACCGACGCACGCCGACAGTTAAACGACGTGGAGCGTCGAATCGGCACACAAGCAGGCAATACGCCTCTGGCGCAGGCACAAAACCTCAATTTGCAGGCTGATTCCAGCAAACTCAAAGCGCTGGTTGATGAACTGGAGCTCGCGCAGCTCTCTGCCAATAACCGCCAGGAACTGGCGCGTATGCGCTCAGAGCTCGCACAAAAGCAAAGTGAGCAGTTGGATGCATATCTGCAAGCCCTGCGAAACCAGCTCAATAGCCAGCGTCAGCGTGAAGCGGAACGCGCGCTGGAAAGCACCGAGCTGCTGGCGGAAAACAGCGAAAACCTGCCAGCGGGTATCGTTGACCAGTTTAAGATTAACCGAGAGCTTTCTCAGGCGCTGAACCAGCAGGCTCAGCGTATGGATTTGGTTGCCTCGCAGCAGCGTCAGGCGGCCAATCAGACGCTGCAGGTGCGCCAAGCCCTGAATACGCTGCGCGAGCAGTCACAGTGGCTGGGCTCCTCGAATCTGCTCGGTGAAGCGCTGCGCGCGCAGGTCGCTCGTCTGCCGGAGATGCCAAAACCACAGCAGCTTGATACCGAAATGGCCCAGCTGCGCGTGCATCGTCTGCGCTATGAAGACCTGCTGAACAAGCAGCCGCAGCTACGCCAGATTCGCCAGGCCGACGGCCAGCCGCTCACCAGCGAAGAGAACCGTATTCTTGAAGCCCAGCTGCGCACCCAGCGCGAACTGCTGAATTCACTGCTGCAGGGCGGCGATACGCTCATCCTCGAGCTGACCAAGCTGAAAGTTTCCAACAGCCAGTTGGAAGATGCGCTGAAAGAGGTCAACGAAGCCACCCACCGCTACCTGTTCTGGACCTCCGACGTACGGCCTATCGACTTCAGCTGGCCGCTAGAAATTGTGCAGGACCTGCGCCGCCTGATTTCGCTCGACACGTTCAGCCAGCTCGGCAAAGCCAGCATGATGATGCTTACCAGCCGTCAGACGCTGTTCCCGCTGTTTGGCGCCCTGCTGCTGGTTGGCTTCAGCATCAGCTCACGTAAGCACTTCACGCGCTTCCTGGAGCGTTCCAGCGCCCGTGTGGGCAAGGTCACCCAGGATCACTTCTGGCTGACGCTACGCACGGTCTTCTGGTCAATCCTGGTCGCCTCACCGCTGCCGGTACTGTGGGCAACGCTTGGCTACGGTTTACAGGAAGCCTGGCCCTTCCCGCTCGCCGTCGCCGTCGGTGATGGCGTCACCGCCACCGTACCACTGCTGTGGGTGGTGATGATTTGCGCGGCGTTCGCCCGCACCAACGGTCTGTTTATCGTTCACTTTGGCTGGCCGCAGCACCGCGTGGCGCGCGCAATGCGCTACTACCTGATGAGCATCGGGCTTATCGTGCCGCTGATTATGGCGCTGATCATGTTCGATAATCTCAACGACCGCGAGTTCTCCGCTTCGCTCGGCAGGCTGTGCTTTATCCTGATCTGCGGCGCGCTGGCGATGGTAACGGTGAGCCTGAAACGCGCGGGGATCCCGCTCTATCTCGATAAAAGCGGCAGCGGTGAAAACCGCGTTAACCTGCTGCTGTGGAACCTGATGATTGGTGCGCCGCTGCTGGCGATTTTCACCGCGGCGGTGGGCTATCTTGCCACCTCGCAGGCGCTGCTGGCGCGTCTGGAAACTTCGGTCGCTATCTGGTTCCTGCTGCTAGTGATTTACCACGTCATCCGCCGCTGGATGCTGATTCAGCGCCGCCGTCTGGCCTTTGACCGCGCCAAGCATAAACGTGCCGAAATGCTGGCGCATCGCGCCCGTGGCGAGGAAGAAGCGCACGCCAGCAGTCTGGAAGGGTCTGTCGAGCAGGAGGTGAGCGAAGTCAACCTCGATACCATCAGCGAGCAGTCGCTACGCCTGGTGCGCTCGATTCTGATGCTAATTGCGCTGGTGTCGGTGATTATCCTGTGGTCGGAAATTCACTCAGCGTTTGGCTTCCTTGAGAATATTTCGCTGTGGGACGTCACCTCAACGGTACAGGGCGTTGAAAGCATTGAGCCAATTACCCTCGGCGCGGTGCTGATCGCGATTCTGGTGCTGATCATCACCACCCAGTTGGTGCGCAACCTGCCCGCGCTGCTGGAACTGGCCATTCTGCAACACCTGGATTTAACGCCGGGTACCGGCTATGCCATCACCACCATCACCAAATATCTGCTGCTGCTGATAGGCGGGCTGGTTGGATTCTCGATGATTGGTATTGAATGGTCGAAGCTGCAATGGCTGGTCGCCGCACTCGGTGTCGGTCTCGGCTTTGGTTTGCAGGAGATTTTCGCCAACTTCATCTCCGGCCTGATTATTCTTTTTGAGAAGCCGATTCGTATCGGCGATACGGTCACCATCCGCGACCTGACCGGCAGCGTGACCAAAATCAACACCCGTGCCACCACCATCAGTGACTGGGACCGCAAAGAGATTATCGTGCCGAACAAGGCGTTTATCACCGAGCAGTTCATCAACTGGTCGCTGTCGGATTCGGTTACGCGCGTGGTGTTAAGCATTCCTGCGCCGTCAGACGCCAACAGCGAAGAGGTGGCGCAGATCCTGTTAACCGCCGCACACCGTTGCTCGCTGGTGATTGATAACCCGGCACCGGAAGCGTTCCTTGTCGATTTACAGCAGGGGATTCAGATTTTCGAGCTGCGTATCTACGCCGCCGAGATGGGCCACCGTATGCCGCTGCGTCACGAGCTACACCAGTTGATTCTGGCGGGCTTCCGCCAGCACGGTATCGATATGCCGTTCCCACCGTTCCAGATGCGTCTGGAGACCCTGGATGGGCGGAAAACGGGAAGAACGCTGACCTCCGCAGGTAAACGCCAGCCGGGAAGTCTTTAGTATCTGAGTAGCCCGGACGAGGTGCGCTAGCACCGACTCCGGGGAAATCCCGGCGTCACTACGTTCGGCCGGGCTACCGCAGGTTTACTCTGCCACCAGTACCGGCTGACGGTTAACGCGGCGATGATAGTTTTCATAAATCGCCATCGCCAGCAGCGAGAAGAAGATCGGCCCGCCAATCATCCACATTGCACTGCTCCAGTCCCCTGCTTCAATCACCGGCTGAATAATGGTGAAAATATTGGCGAAGGTCACCACCAGCACAACCACGCTGGTTGCCAGCAGAGTTGAGACTTTGGTTTTGAAAATCACAAACGGACGTTCGAGATCCATTTTGGCCTTAAAGAACGGGAAGGCCAGCGCCAGGAACAGGTACGGCAGGGTCATCGACACATTCGCCATCAGCGTCAGTTTGTTGTAGAACGCCGACGCGGTATCACCACCAAATGACACCAGCAGGATGAACGCACTCACCAGCAGGCACTGCATCCACATGGCGGTGGACGGCATACCGTTGGCATTCAGGCGGGTCATCGACGCAGGCCAAAGCGCTTTTGGCGTACCTTGAATAATCGCTTTCAGCGGCGAGTAGCTCAGAGTGAAGAATGCCCCGGTGTAGGCAAGGAACATCGACAGGCCGGTGATGCGCGCAAACCACACGCCTACGGTCGCCGACGCTTCTGGCGACAGGTGCATGGCATTGCCGAGCGTTGAGCCCAGGCTGGTCATCAGCACATAGGTAATATTGCCGAGGTTCACCGAACGGTCGCTCAGGATCTGCTGCCAGTTGGTACTCACACCCCACAGGAAGATCGCCAGCGAATAACCGATAGAGATAACAATCGCCGCAAAAACAATTCCTTTAGCGAAGTTCTTTTCTGGTTTATCGGTTTTATCCACCAGGCCGCCGACGGCTTCAATTCCGCCATAGGCGAAAATAGCAAATACCACAAACGATAATACCGCCAGACCGGATTGATAACCTGGGTTTGGCGAGGTGGTGAAATTAAGTGGTTGTGCAAAGTGGCCGCCATTTAATAACAAAATGGCAATACTCACTAACAATAAAACCAAATTCAGACACATTACCGAAATACCGCCAACCGCGGTAATGCGGGCGATTTTATTAATCCCCTTAGAGGCCACCGTGGTAACCAGCACCATCCAGACAACGGCCAGCAGACCCACAACCTGCGTCGATTGCAGCCCCGCCACGCCCCAGTGCTGCGTCATGTCAGAGCCAAACAGGAAGGTAGAGAACGGTACCCACACCTTGGCGGAGGTACTCACCATCCAGACCACATAAGAGGAGAACCACATAAAGGTGCCGATAAACGCATAACGTGGGCCCACGCTATTATTCATCCAGGAATAGATCCCGCCTTCTTCTTTACGATACGCCGAACCCATTTCAGCCATCATTAAGGCGAATGGGATAAAGAATAAAAGCGCGGAAAATATATACCAGGTTATCGCACTATAGCCCATCAGATAAAAAGCAGAAGGGCTATTAGCAAAGCCAAATACTGACGTAAATATCATAAGGATGAGTCCTATCAGGCTCATCTTTTTAATTGATTGGGTCATATGACCATCCCTTATTTTAGAACATTTTTTTTACACATCGACAGGGCACCGCGCGGCATACTTGCGAGAGCAAGGCAACGGAAAATCGACGCGAGAAATTGCTGGCTGGATGATAGCAAATAACCAGACGAATCTTGTGACCTTAAGAGGGAATTTGAAAATATATGACTAAAAATGGCGCAGAAAGCGCCATTTTATCTTAACGAAGAGAGGGTTACGCGCGATCTACGCTAAAGGCCAGCACCTCGGACAAGGTTTCCACCCCCAGCGCCAGCATGATCAGACGGTCAACGCCCAACGCCACGCCGGAACAGTCCGGCAGGCCAGCGGCCAGCGCGTCCAGCAGGTTTTGATCGATAGGCTGCTGCGGCAGGCCGCGCGCCGCACGTTTACGGTTATCCTGTTCGAAACGCTGCTGCTGTTCGCGAGCATCGGTCAGTTCGTGGAAACCGTTCGCCAGTTCAATTCCCTTAAAGTAAACCTCAAAGCGTTCAGCCACGCGGTGGTCTTCAGCGCTAATCTGCGCCAGCGACGCCTGGCTTGCCGGGAAGTGATAAACAAACGTCGGGCGATCTTTACCGATGTGCGGCTCTACGCCAAAGGCAAACAACAGCTGCAGCAGCGTATCCCTATCTTCTTCGGTATCAGCCACGTTGCTCAAATCGAGCTTCGCCGCCGCTTCACGCAGCTGCGTTTTGTCCGCCGACAGCGGGTCAATTTCCAGATGGCGCTGGAAAGCCTGCTGGTAGGAGAGGCTTTCTGCCGGCTGGGTTTCCAGTACCTGCTGTAGCAGATCGTCCACCTCGTTAATGAGGCGATACATATCGAAGTGAGGGCGATACCACTCCAGCATGGTGAATTCCGGGTTATGGTGGCGGCCCATCTCTTCGTTGCGGAAGCTACGGCAAAGCTGGAACACCGGGCCACAACCAGCCGCCAGCAGGCGCTTCATGTGGTATTCCGGGCTGGTCATCAGATACAGGTTCATTCCGTCGGAATGTCCTGGGCCAACAAAGCGAGTCTCAAACGGAACCAAATGTACGTCAGTCACCGTTGCCTGGCTCATACAAGGCGTCTCCACCTCCAGTACTCCACGGTCAGCAAAGAAACGACGAATTTCCGCCATCAGTGCCGCGCGCTTTAACAGGTTAGGGATGGATGCGCTCGGCTGCCAGGTTGCCGTCTCGCTCATGTTTTTTTCTCCGATTTCAGACAAGGGCACGAAGTCTACCCGCAAGTGATACACGACACAAATATTGCTCAGTAATTTCCAGAATAGCCGGAGAGAAGATTTCTCTAATTAATTCCACAACGTAATTCATCAGCTACAGTGATAAATAAACCGCACATAACAACAAAAAAATCGAACACATCAAATTTCCCCCACAACCCTACGGGTATACTGCTTTACCCATAAAGGAGCAGTGGAAACGTTTTTGCGCAGGCCACGTGATATCCCCCGACGCAGCCTGTTGTGAAATAACAAAAATCTGGAGGAATGTCGTGCAAACCTTTCAAGCCGATCTAGCCATCATTGGCGCAGGCGGAGCCGGATTACGTGCTGCTATCGCAGCCGCCCAGGCCAACCCAAAAGCCAAAATCGCATTGATCTCAAAAGTTTATCCTATGCGCAGCCACACGGTGGCCGCAGAAGGTGGCTCCGCCGCCGTCGCACAGGACCATGATAGCTTCGAATACCATTTTCACGACACCGTCGCCGGCGGCGACTGGCTTTGCGAGCAGGATGTCGTCGATTACTTCGTCCATCATTGCCCAACCGAAATGACCCAGCTCGAACAGTGGGGCTGTCCGTGGAGCCGTCGGCCAGACGGTAGCGTCAACGTTCGCCGCTTCGGCGGTATGAAGATTGAACGCACCTGGTTTGCCGCCGATAAAACCGGCTTCCACATGCTGCATACCCTGTTCCAGACCTCCCTTCAGTTCCCACAAATTCAACGCTTTGACGAGCACTTCGTCCTCGACATTCTGGTCGATGACGGTCAGGCCCGCGGCCTGGTGGCGATGAACATGATGGAAGGCTCGCTGGTGCAAATCCGCGCCAATGCGGTAGTGATGGCTACCGGCGGCGCAGGCCGCGTCTACCGCTACAACACCAACGGCGGCATCGTCACCGGCGACGGCATGGGCATGGCGCTGAGCCACGGCGTTCCATTGCGCGACATGGAATTTGTTCAGTATCACCCAACCGGTCTGCCGGGTTCAGGCATCCTGATGACCGAAGGCTGCCGCGGTGAAGGCGGCATTCTGGTCAACAAAAACGGCTATCGCTATCTGCAGGATTACGGCATGGGCCCGGAAACCCCGCTCGGCGAACCGAAAAACAAATACATGGAGCTGGGTCCACGCGACAAAGTCTCCCAGGCCTTCTGGCACGAATGGCGCAAAGGCAATACTGTGCCAACGCCGCGCGGCGACGTGGTCTACCTCGACCTGCGCCACCTCGGCGAGAAAAAACTGCTGGAACGTCTGCCGTTTATCTGCGAACTGGCGAAAGCCTACGTGGGCGTCGACCCGGTGAAAGAGCCGATTCCGGTCCGTCCAACCGCACACTACACCATGGGCGGTATCGAAACCGACCAGCAGTGTGAAACCCGTATTCAAGGTCTGTTTGCCGTCGGTGAATGTTCTTCCGTCGGTCTGCACGGCGCTAACCGTCTGGGCTCCAACTCGCTGGCAGAACTGGTGGTGTTTGGCCGCATGGCCGGTGAACAGGCGATGGCTCGCGCGGCAACCGCCGGTGAAGCCAACGGCAGCGCGCTGGACGCGCAGGTCAGCGATATCGAAAACCGCCTGAAAGCGCTGGTCAATCAGGAAGGTAACGAAAACTGGTCGAAGATCCGCGACGAAATGGGTCTGTCGATGGAAGAAGGCTGCGGCATTTACCGTACGCCGGAGCTGATGCAGAAAACCATCGATAAGCTGGCTGAACTCCAGGAGCGCTTCAAACGCGTACGCGTGACCGATACCTCCAGCGTCTTCAACACCGACCTGCTGTATACCATCGAGCTGGGCCATGGCCTGAACGTTGCCGAATGTATGGCGCATTCCGCCATGGCGCGTAAAGAGTCCCGCGGCGCGCACCAGCGTCTGGACGAAGGCTGCACCGAACGTGACGACGTCAATTTCCTCAAGCACACCCTCGCCTTCCGCGACGCCGACGGCACAACTCGCCTCGACTACAGCGATGTGAAGATAACGACCCTGCCACCGGCAAAACGCGTCTACGGCGCGGAAGCCGAAGCGGCCGAGAAGAAGGAGACGGCGAATGGCTGAGATGCAGAATTTAAAAATTGAGATTGTGCGCTACAACCCGGAAGTGGACAGCGCACCGCACAGCGCCTTCTATGAAGTGCCTTACGATGAGCAGACCTCGCTGCTCGATGCCCTGGGCTACATCAAAGATAACCTCGCGCCGGACCTGAGCTATCGCTGGTCCTGCCGTATGGCTATCTGCGGTTCCTGCGGCATGATGGTCAACAAGGTGCCGAAGCTCGCCTGTAAAACCTTCCTGCGCGAATACACCAAAGGAATCAAGGTCGAGGCGCTGGCAAACTTCCCTATCGAGCGCGATCTGGTGGTCGACATGACCCACTTTATCGAAAGTCTGGAAGCGATTAAGCCGTACATCATCGGCAACCCACGCACGCCGGATCAGGGGCCAAACACCCAGACCCCGGCGCAGATGGCGAAGTACCACCAGTTCTCGGGCTGCATCAACTGCGGTCTGTGCTATGCCGCCTGCCCGCAGTTTGGCCTGAACCCAGAGTTCATTGGCCCGGCGGCGATTACCCTGGCGCATCGCTACAACGAAGACAGCCGCGACCACGGGAAGAAAGAACGCATGGCGCAGCTAAACGGCCAGAACGGCGTCTGGACCTGTACGTTTGTTGGCTACTGTTCCGAAGTGTGTCCGAAACACGTCGACCCGGCAGCCGCTATTCAGCAGGGCAAAGTGGAAAGCTCGAAAGACTTTCTTATTGCCACCCTGAAACCACGCTAAGGAGTGCATGATGACGACTAAACGCAAACCCTATGTACGGCCGATGCCGTCCACCTGGTGGAAAAATCTGCCGTTTTATCGCTTCTATATGCTGCGTGAAGGGACGGCGGTACCGACGGTGTGGTTCAGCATCGTGCTGATTTACGGCCTGTTTGCGCTGAAGCACGGCGCGGAAAGCTGGGCGGGCTACGTCGGTTTCCTGCAAAACCCGGTGGTGGTGGTGCTGAACCTGATTACCCTGGTCGCCGCACTGCTGCATACCAAAACCTGGTTTGAGCTGGCGCCGAAGGCTGCCAACATCATCGTTAAAAGCGAAAAAATGGGGCCAGAGCCGATTATCAAAGGGCTTTGGGTGGTTACTGCGCTCGTCAGCGTGGTGATTCTGCTTGTCGCGTTGTTCTGGTAAGGAGACTGGTATGATTAACCCGAACCCAAAACGTTCCGATGAACCGGTATTCTGGGGTCTGTTTGGCGCAGGCGGCATGTGGGGCGCGATTATTGCGCCGGTCATCGTGCTGCTGGTTGGCGTGCTGCTGCCATTAGGCCTGGCACCGGCCGATGCTTTCAGCTACGAACGCGTACTGGGCTTTGCCCACAGCCTGATTGGCCGCGCGTTTATCTTCCTTATGATCATACTGCCGCTGTGGTGCGGTTTACACCGTATTCACCACGCAATGCATGACCTGAAAATCCACGTCCCGAACGGAAAGTGGGTATTCTACGGTCTGGCAGCGATTCTGACGGTGGTGACGCTGGTCGGCGTGCTGTTTATTTAACGCCGTGCCGCTTCCCAGCGGCGCTACGCTTGGCCGGGCTACGACATCATACGTAGCCCGGCCAAGGTGTTTAGGCCAGCGCCATTAATGCGCGCTCATCTTTAAGCCAATAATCCCCATCACAATCAGCACCAGACTGGCGATGCGCATCGGGCTTGCCGACTCGCCCAGCAGCAGAATACCGGTAATCGCCGCACCTACCGCGCCAATCCCCGTCCATACCGCATAGGCTGTTCCCACCGGCAGGCTTTTCATTGCCCACGACAGCAGCGCCATGCTGGCAATCATCGCCACAATGGTAATCACGCTCGGTACCAGGCGGCTAAAACCGTGAGTGTATTTCAGACCAACGGCCCAGACGACTTCCAGCAGACCAGCAACAAAGAGAATTAACCAGGACATAGCAGGCTCCATAATGATGGGGCCGTCCCCGGGTGAGATACGCCTACGGGTCGTCCCGCAAGGTGTTGGAAGGTGTAACGGTGGAAGTATAAGCGTTGAAAAACGACGGTACAACCGTGCGGCGTACCGTCAGACTCGATTTATTGCTGCGCTTTGGTTGCTGCCCCAGAAATTGCGCTACCACCGTCGGAAATATCCTCACCGATACCCCGCGTCGTGTTACAGGCCGTCAGTGCAGAGGAGAGAACCAGAACCGTAAAAAATGCTGCGATCGCTTTTTTCACCATAATGTCATCCTTAAGAGCCAGTTATCGTTATCTTGCTTCATAAGCATAGACAACTTCACTCAGGATGTTGGATATCAGCGTTTTTTTTCGGAAGAAGACGAAGCGGGAAAAACAGAAGATTGGAACGGACGGGGGAAAGGCTGGCGCAGCATCACTGCTGCGCCGGGCGATCAAAGCATGAATTACTTCACGCGAGATACGTATTCGCCGGAGCGGGTATCGACTTTGATCACTTCGCCAATCTGGACGAACAGTGGAACTTTAACCACTGCGCCAGTGGACAGGGTAGCTGGTTTGCCGCCAGTACCTGCGGTATCACCTTTCAGGCCTGGATCGGTTTCAATGATTTCCAGCTCAACGAAGTTCGGCGGGGTCACAGCGATAGGCTGACCGTTCCACAGGGTCACGATGCATTCAGCCTGATCCAGCAGCCATTTAGCGTTGTCGCCAACCGCTTTCTCATCGGCAGCCAGCTGCTCGAAGGTTTCGTTGTTCATGAAGTGCCAGAATTCACCGTCGGTGTACAGGAAGGTGAGGTTCATGTCGGCAACGTCTGCGCCTTCAGCGGAGTCGGTAGACTTGAAGGTTTTCTCTACGCGAGTACCGGTCAGCAGGCGGCGCAGCTTAACGCGTGCGAATGCCTGACCTTTACCCGGTTTAACGAATTCACTGGCTTCAACCGCGTACGGTTCGCCGTCCATCATGATTTTAAGACCAGCACGAAAATCGTTGCTATAGTAAGTCGCCATAAGGCCCTCTGAAATTGTTAAATGGTAGCTAAGCCACAAAATGGCGCATATTGTAACCCTAAATACCCCATCCAGAGAAGATTGGTTGATGCAACTTGCCGATGTTCTCACCGATCCGGATGAACTATTACGTCTTCTGAATATAGACGCTGATGATAATTTGCTCGCTGGCCGTGAGGCTAAGCGCCTGTTTGCTCTACGCGTTCCGCGAGCGTTTGTGGCGCGAATGGAGAAAGGCAATCCGAACGATCCGCTTTTGCGTCAGGTACTTACCTCGCAAGAAGAGTTTATTGCCGCGCCCGGTTTTTCCACCGATCCTCTGGAAGAGCAGCACAGCGTGGTGCCCGGACTGCTGCATAAGTACCGTAATCGTGCGCTATTGCTGGTAAAAGGCGGTTGTGCGGTGAATTGTCGTTATTGCTTCCGCCGTCACTTCCCGTATGCCGACAATCAGGGCAATAAGCGGAACTGGCAGGCTGCGCTGGACTATGTAAGTGCGCATCCGGAACTGGACGAAATCATTTTCTCAGGCGGCGATCCGCTGATGGCAAAAGATCACGAACTCGATTGGCTGCTCACCCAGCTTGAGGCCATTCCGCATATCAAGCGCCTGCGCATTCATAGCCGCTTGCCGATCGTCATTCCAGCGCGCATCACCGACACGCTGACGGCACGCTTTGAACGTTCATCGTTGCAGATCCTGCTGGTGAACCATATCAACCACGCCAATGAGATTGACGATGAGTTCCGTCACGCCATGGCACGCTTACGCCGGGCAGGCGTAACGCTACTCAACCAGAGCGTATTGCTGCGCGGCGTGAACGATAACGCGCAGACCCTGGCGAACCTCAGCAATGCGCTGTTTGATGCCGGCGTGATGCCTTATTACCTGCACGTGCTGGATAAAGTACAGGGCGCAGCACACTTCCTCGTCAGCGATGACGAAGCGCGAGAAATTATGCGCGAACTGCTCACGCTTATCTCCGGTTATATGGTACCGAGACTGGCGCGAGAAATTGGCGGCGAGCCCAGTAAAACACCGCTGGATCTCCAGCTACGTCAGCAATAAACGAAGTAAAAGACCACCTTCTTAGAAGGTGGCTTTTGAGAATGCCCCCTGTAAGGGGGGCTACTTTCACCTTCCGCTTACTACTCTAGCAATTCCATCTGTTGTTCATGTGTTTGTTCCGT
>NZ_CABTJS010000169.1:0-10293 GCF_902485085.1 uncultured Kluyvera sp. | reverse complement strand
CACGCTGAATTATCAGACACCGTCTGAATTTGCAGCGGGCTGGAGAAAGGGTCATTCTGAGAATGAAGATTCCGACGTTACTAACTGAGTGTTGTATCTAATCGTGGGGGCAGGTCACCTAATGGAGTTATAGTTTTTTTTCTTATCATAACTCTCATAGAAATATTCCGAAAAGAACTCTCGTCGAGTTGGTGACGTTGCAAGGCAATCAATATATTCCGCAGGGAAGTTTTTATCGTGATAGTCTAAAGTAAGATTAGCAATAGTGTAGTGAATCCTCTTTTTCGCCCACATATCCATCAATGGGGCAGTAAACATATTATCAATTAAATTCAAGACTGTATTTGCATACAATTTTGATTGATTATTTTGATCGTAATAAAACAAAACCATAATCCCTTCAATTAGATTCTGGTTAAAACTTATTGCATTGAAAAAGCCTAATGATAATTTTATATTCGGGTAAAAATGTGAGTACGCGGTCTGTGAAACAAGGTCATGGTATTTAGATACCCCCTCATCGTTCACATAGTTATATATCTCATTTATTTCGCTAAAACTACAATTCGTCACAAATGACTGTATACTTTCAATTCTCTCTTGTTCCCACCCCTCAAGGTTATTAGTTACAGCACGTCGACTAATAAATAGTTCAGGGGTAATATCTTGAATATCAGCAAGTGTAGACAAATAAGAAAACATCCCTACATCTGCAACATTAAGTCTTAGAGATTCATTAACCATTGAAGATTCAGAGATAACATGGCCTATGTTATCAAAAAATGAGAAAGGTTTCCCATTGTTTCCGGTGTTGGGTTGGGCCCACGTAGGATAGAATGAATTGATTTCACCGTCTCGATATAGAACAGCGATCCTCATACAATTAAATGGCTCGTCAAGTTTATAATAACAGATTAACTCACCATCACGACTTTCCGGCTTGCTGATATTTAACATAGCATCATTCAGCAAATCAAGAATATTGCTTTCATCAATTGTCTTTGGAAATAGTGTTTTCCAAAGAAAACCTGATTTGTAGTTATTTTCAGGAAATAATGTTATCTTTGCTGCTTTAGATGTAAAAACTGACTCGGGCAACTTTAATAGGATCGTGCCATTTTGAAGTTCTCGCTCATAGAACCATTCACCATCGTTTTTATTATTATAGAGAATAATATTTTTCAGTTCTGGAGATCTACTTAAATATGCTTGCCATCCTGAATAGGTATGTAATCCACCAGAGATTACTTTTTTAACAATTCGCCCATTATCTGTTGGGAATACCTTATCAGTAACATCCCCATGGAGGACATGATCAAGGGCATTTTGTGACAACGTAAGATTTAGGTTTTCATTTATTCTATACGTATGAAGTACCATCGTCTAAATTATTCCATTGTAAGTAAATTGGATAAAGAGATACTTTAACTTACCTCTTCATCTAAAGCATTACAAAAAATAGGGGGGATCTTTAGGTAATGACAACAAAAAACCAAAAATCCCCGCATCTCAAATGTAACTACTCATAAACTGCCCACATGTTCAGCAACTGTAGGCTTTTTTGTGTCAAATATTGCAGTCAAAACATCTGTTTGCTTCGGGCACGGTAAGTTCCCTTGCCGGCCACCAACTGAAGCCGTGGACTTTGTTACGGTCAACGGCGTTGGTGTTTTAGTCCAAGGCAATACCTACCCATCTCATTCAAACGGAAATACCTCTCACGTGGGTATCGCTCAATCAACGCATCCCTGGATCACTATCGCCGGTCAGTCCGTCTTTTGTGAGGGTGATCCGGTCTCCTGTGGCTCAACAGTTACCAGTGGCGACGCGCTGGTGAATATAGGTTAACGATGCTTTCAACAACAAACCAACTTGACGCTTATAAAAAGCTCGTTGCTTCTGGTGGATTAACCACCGCACCGAGTTATACCAAAAGCGTGATAACAGCGAGCAAGGCAACTACTTTAGTCAGTACTCTCCAAGCTCTGGCGCTGCCATCCAGTACCCAGCACGGTATCAAACAATGTATCGCAGATAGCCGCCTGGTCCACCAGCCTTGATGGCATTGCGTCAACGTCGAACTTGCACGCACAGCTTGTTAGCACTTACACAGATCCATCAGCCCCAATTCAGTTATCTATTGGTTGGGATGTTCATTGCCGGGGAAATGACACAGCGGCAATCGAGCTTCCCACATCTTTGGCCATAACCAACGTGACAGTGCCGGCTGCGCTGTGTGACACTCTCGATAGCCTAGATACAACAGACCTGACTCTTGCGATGCCATCAATCAATACCACATTAGGCATTGGTACCACGTCATCGCGAGCGAGCAAATCAGTGATCTGGACAATGCGATTGAGGCTTCGGAGTTAAAATGAGCCCGCTTTTCTCCCTCTCCCTTCCAGGGAGAGGGCCGGGGTGAGGGTACAGCCCGCACCACCCCGCAAGTTACTTCACCCGTTCCGCGTTGTAACAGGTCAAATCCACCTCAACCTTACAATCCACCACCAAATCCGCCACGCAGCACACGCGTGCCGGTGGATGATCGGCAAAGAACTCACGGAATACCTTGTTAAAGGACTGGAAGTAACGCGCATCGGTCAGATACACCTTCACATGCACCACGTCCGCCAGGCTGTATCCCGCGTCCTGCATAATATCCACGCAGTTCTGAATCGCCAGCCGCGACTGCTCGACAATGCCGCCCTCCACCACTTCACCATCCTTCATCGGCGTTTGCCCGGACACATACAGCCAGCCTCCGGCCTCAACGGCCTTGGCAAACGGCAGAGACTGCCCGCCGGTGCCGGTGCTGCCGCCGACGCCATAACGTTTAATGCTCATTATTGCTGCTCCTTAATTTTTCCGGCTGACCGGCGTAAGAATCGCCCGGCGCGCCCGATAACATGGTAATTCTGCCCATAACTCATCACCCCGTTGACCATCACCGCATCGATACCGGCGGCGTGCTGCTGTGGGTCGCTGAAGCTTGCGACATCGCGGATAGTTTCTGGGTCAAACAGCACCAGATCGGCAAAATAGCCGCGCTTGATGAGCCCGCGGTCGGTGAGCTGAAAACGCGCCGCCGACAGACCGGTCATCTTGTGCACCGCGACGGTAAGCGGGAACAGTTTTTCATCGCGGCTGTAGTGCCCCAGCACGCGTGGGAACGCGCCCCACAGGCGAGGATGCGGCATCGGATCATTCGGTAAACCGTCCGAGCCCACCATGGTCAACGGATAGCGCAGCACCCGCTGCACGTCCTGCTCGTCCATGTTGTAGTAAATCGCGCCAGCAGGCATCAACCGCTTGCCCGCCTCTTCCAGCGTAAGCGACCAGCTTTGCGCAATCTGCTTTAAGGTCTGCCCGGCCATCTCCGGGTGCGGCGTCGACCAGGTGATAACGATGTCAAAATCGGCGGTAATCTGCTTCATATCCAGCGTCGATGAACTGGCGGAATACGGATAGCAGTCGCAGGAAACGTCCTGCTGCTGGCGGACGTTATCGAAGAGCGCCAGGGTTTCCACGGTGCGCCCCCAGTTATTCGCCCCCGCGCATTTGTGGTGCGAGACCACCACCGGCACCTTGCCGTGGCGGCCAATCCGGAACGCTTCATCAAGCGCGTCGAGAATGGGTTCAAACTCTGAGCGAAGATGGGTGGTATAAATCCCATTTTCCGCCGCCAGTTCTTCCGCCAGCGCCATCACCTCTTCGGTCGTCGACTGGAAGGCGGTGGCATAGGCTAGCCCGGTGCTGAGTCCTAAAGCGCCCTCCTGCAATGCCAACCGTAGCTGCCTGCGCATAGCTTGAATTTCTTGATAGTTGGCCGGACGAAACAGCGAGTCCATCTGGTTATTACGCAGCGCGGTATGACCGACCAGCGTGCCAACGTTCACCGCCGGACGCGCCTGCATGACCGCGTCGGCGTAGGCGTTAACCGTCGGGTAGATAAACTGTTCCGCATTGCCCAATAGGTTCATCGGATCCGGTACGTCGCCTGCGATCGTCGCACTTGCGGCGCTGATCCCGCAGTTACCGACGATAACCGTAGTCACGCCCTGGCTGATTTTGGGCAGGTACTCCGGCATGCGGATAACGTTAATATCGTCGTGGGTGTGAACATCAATAAACCCCGGTGCCAACACGCGCCCCGAGCCGTCAATCTCATGCTGCGCCTGCCCGTCAATAGCGGGCGCTATCTCCACAATGCGATCGCCCTTGATGGCAACATCGCCGCGATACTGCGGGCCGCCGCTACCGTCGATAACCGTGACGTTCCTGAACAGATAATCGAACTGCATCTCTTCTCTACCCCTGTCGTTTCCTGCCTTGAATTTGACCATTTACAAGCGCTGAAAACAGTGAAAGACTACGCAAAACATGCATTAATTAATGATACTTTTATTCATAAAAATCAACGAAAACAATAAAAACACTTTATTTACAATAAAATAAATAATCAAAGATTCATGATATAAACTAAAAACCAGAAGGATTTATGTTATGAAATACCATGAAAGCCTCATCGTACCCCACAAATCCGCAACGCTTTTTACCCCAACAAACATCCTCAATGAAGACGTTTGCCTACCCGCCGCGGTCATTAAAAAAACGGCGCTAACCAACAATATTCAGTGGATGCAGCACTACGCCGATGCGCGTGGCGTCTCACTCGCCCCGCACGGTAAAACCACCATGACACCGTGGATCTTTTCACAGCAGCAACAAGCGGGAGCCTGGGCCATTGGCGTGGGCAGCGCCTGGCAGGCAAGCATTGCTGCGGCAAGCGGGATCCAACGCGTGCTGATGGTGAACCAGCTCGTCGGCAAGGCCAATATGGCGCTGATCGCCAGAATCAAGACGGAATACCCGGCGGTAGATTACCTGTGCTGCGTCGATAGTATCGATAACGCCCGTGCGCTCTCGGCGTTCTTCGCCGCACAAAACCAGACGCTGGATATTCTGCTGGAACTGGGCGTGCCGGGCGGCCGCTGCGGGTGCCGAACCGCAGAACAGGCGCTCACACTTGCCGAGCAGGTTGCCACCTTACCGGCGCTGCGTCTGCGCGGCCTTGAGCTGTATGAAGGCGTGCTGCACGGCGATAACCCGCAGCCGAAAGTGGAAGCGCTACTGCGCGATGCCGCCGCGCTGGCCTGCAAGCTTGAACGCTATGTAACGGGCGAGTTTATCCTCACCGGCGCGGGCTCCGTCTGGTATGACGTGGTGTGTAACGTCTGGCTTGCCGAGCCGAAACCGGCCAACTGCCGGGTGGTGATCCGCCCTGGCTGCTATATCACCCACGATGCGGGGATCTATCTGGAAGCGCAGAACGCAATCGTCGCACGCGACCAGACGGCCTGCGACCTCGGCGGCGATCTGGTTTCTGCGCTGGAACTGGTGGCAATGGTGCAGTCGGTGCCGGAAAGCGGCCGGGCAATCGTCAATTTCGGCAAGCGCGACAGCGCGTTCGATGCCGGGTTACCGCAGCCGGTTGCCCATTATCGTGCGGGGAAATCAGTCACATTGGCGGCAAACAGCATTGAAACCACCGGCATTATGGACCAGCACGCCATGCTGAAGCTGGCACCAGACGTTGACGTGAAGGTGGGAGATATTCTGGTGTTCAGCACTTCGCACCCTTGCCTGACGTTCGACAAATGGAAGGCGCTGCTACTGGTTGATGATGCGTATAACGTGCTGGATACGTTAGAAACGGCGTTCTAAGCCGCCCCGGCGTCGCTGCGCCCGGCCGGGCTACAGGCCGGGCGCAACGATGCCGAAGTTACATCGAATCACATATCAAATCGACAATCAGCAACGACCCATAACGCGCGTCGTTAAGCGGTAGCGTGACGTTTTGCTGATGGCTGAGCGCGCTCTCCTGCTGGCCAATCACGATGATATCCGCCCCTGCCCAGCGCGCCTGATGTACGGCGGCAATCAACGCGCTGCCCGGCGGCGTACCGGCAAAGACCACCAGCACCTGCCCAGCGCCAAGCATCGAGGCGGTAATCCCCATTAACGCCGGATCCTGGCAGACGTTTGCCGGATACCCCTGCGTCAGCAGGCGATACTGCAACACGCTGGCGAACGGGTTATCGGCGGTGCTGGCGCTGAAAATATGCACCGCTTTCGCCTGTTTAAGCAGGCTTGCCGCCCGCTCAACCGACGCTGGCGATAGTTCGTGAAGCTGCGCGTTCAAGGAATATTGGATCTGGTTTAGCCGCTCACGCCACGGCCCCGGCATATCGCCGCTGGCAACCGGGGCGCTGGCCTGCGCCAGCTTCATGCGCAAATCGCGAATATCGTCGCAGCCCGCGGCGCGGGCAAAGCGGGTGATGGTCGCCGGGCTGACCCCTGCCGCCGTCGCCAGTTGGTCGATGGTCGCCGAAGCCGCAAACGCCACGTCGCTGAGGATAGTCTGCGCCACGCGAGACTCCTGCTGGCTGAAGTCCTGTAGCCGTTGGCGGATCAGGCTCAGAATGTCATCGCTGCCGTCGCGACCGATGGAGTGCGAGAAGCGATCGAGGATCTCGCTGCCAATGCCGGCATTTTTCGCCAGCTTTTGCAGCGTACCGGTGTCCACCCATGCCGCGTCGCCGAGCATCGGCGCCGCCGTCGTTTTCAAACGATTCTCCTGCTGCTGATGGCGCACCTGGCCAATAAAGTCATTGAGGTCGGCACAGCCAATGCTGCGCGAGAAATGCTGTAACGTCGCGGGACTCACGCCCGCCTTTGCCGCCAGCTCTTCAATACTTGCCTCAGGTATCTGGGCAAAATTATCGAGGAAAAAGCGCGCCAGCCGGGATTCCTGCGCAGGAAGACCCGATAGCCCATTCACCAGCTGATAAACAATATCCATAACCAGAGAGTCCTAATGTCGGCAAATTCTGCTCGTTAAAAACATCATAATTTATTGAAATTATTTTTCAATTCATTCGATCAACTGACGCTGACACCTTCGGAATTTGGGCGACAACTATTCGTTTTTCTTACTTTGATCACACTTTCACGCGGATAACATACCGTAAAGCAATATTTTAACGCCGATCACACTCATGAAAATAATTTTCATACATGCTACGTAAAACGGCTAATGTGTGAAATATGTTTTCAAGTGAGGGAAAAGTTGTCATGAAAAAGATCATGTTGTGCTGCGCCGCCGGGATGTCCACCAGCATGCTGGTGCAAAAGATGCGTGCCGAAGCCGAAAAGCGGGCGCTGGCGGTCGAGATTAACGCTTATCCGGTTGCCGAAATCGAAAGCATGCTGCCACAGGCCGACGTGGTACTGCTCGGCCCGCAGGTGCAGTTCGAACTCTCTCGTCTGCGTGAACTGTCTGCGCCATTGGGCAAGCCGGTCGAAGTGATCGACATGATGGATTACGGCACCATGCGCGGCGATCGCGTGCTCGATAAAGCGATCCAACTGATGGCCTAAGGCCTCGGAGAGAATAATGAAAATTACCGTGATTGGCGGGGGCAGCAGCTACACCCCGGAACTGGTTGAAGGATTAATTGCGCGTCATGCTTCCCTGCCAATGGCGGAGCTGGCGCTGGTTGATGTCGAAGCGGGTCGAGAAAAGGTCGAGATTATCGCCGCCCTCTCCCGCCGCATGCTCGATCGCAACGGTCTGGAGTCGGTGAAGGTATCGGTTCACTTCGATGCCGATGAAGCGATTACCGGCTCAAGCTTCGTGCTCACCCAACTGCGCGTAGGCCAGCTACCAGCTCGCGCCGCTGATGAGCGTCTGGGCTTAAGTCACAGGCTGCTGGGCCAGGAAACCACCGGCGTTGGCGGCTTCGCCAAAGCGCTGCGCACGATTCCCGTGATGCTGGATATCGCCAGACGCGTTGAACGTCTGGCGCCGAAAGCATGGATCATCAACTTCACCAATCCGGCGGGCATTGTGACGGAAGCGGTGTCACGCCACAGCAAAGCGAAGATTATCGGCCTGTGCAACGTGCCGGTCACTATGCACCACATGATTGCTGACATGCTGAAGCTACCTTACGGCGACGTCTCGCTGCGCTTTGCCGGCCTGAATCATATGGTTTGGGTGCATCAGGTGCTGGCCGCGGGTCGCGATGCGACCGACGAGGTTATCGAAATGCTATGCGACGGCGGGCAGCTGTCGATGAACAACATCAAGGCCATTCCGTGGCCACCGGAGCTACTGCGTGCGCTGCGAGCTATTCCCTGCCCGTATCACCGCTATTTCTGGCAGACCCGCAGCATGCTGGAAGACGAGCTGGCGGATGCCGATAACAAAGGCACCCGCGCCGAGCAGGTGATGAAGGTCGAAGCGTCGCTGTTCGAACTGTACGCCGACCCGCATCTGGACAAGAAACCAGAGGAGCTGAGTCAGCGCGGCGGTTCGTTCTACTCCGAAGTGGCGGTACAGCTGATAAACGCACTGCACAACAATCTTGGCATTGAGATGGTAGTGAACACCACCAACAACGGTGCCATTCAAGGACTGCCGGACGACGCGGTGATAGAAACCAACTGCCTGATTGATGCGCTGGGCGCGCATCCGCTGGCCTTTGGCAAACTGCCGCCGCTGATGAACGGCCTGACCCAGCAGGTGAAGGATTTTGAGCGTCTGACCATTGATGCCGCCGTATATGGCGATAAGCAAAAAGCGCTGCTGGCGCTGGTCGCCAACCCGCTGGTCGCCGATGTGAATCTGGCGTCGGCGCTGGTCGATGAAGTACTCACCATCAATAAAGCGTGGCTGCCGCAGTTTAGCCAACAATAAATACAACAATAGCCCGGTCGGCAACGTCTGCGCCGGGCAGGGGGTGTCTGTGAATAAGTCGATAATAGATAAATACGTTTTACCGACCGCGCTCAAAATCGCCGGACAAAAACATGTGCTTTCGGTGCGTGACGGGATCATCCTGAACATGCCGTTTATGCTGATAGGCTCGTTTTTCCTGATCTTCGCCTATCTGCCGGTGCCGGGTTACGGCACGCTGATGACCGAGCTTTTCGGCCCAACGTGGCAGGAAAAAGTGCTCTATCCGGTGAAAGCGACCTACGACATCATGGCGCTGATCTCCAGCTTCGGTATCGCCTACCGCCTGGCAGAGAAGTACCGCACCCTCGACCCGCTGACCGCCGGGGCCGTCTCTCTGGTGGCTTTCGTGATGACCATTCCGCAGCACATCATGTTTACCCCTTCGGGCAGCGATGTGGCGCAACTGGTGAAAGGCGTGATGCCGATGGGCCAGATTGGCAGCCAGGGATTGTTCGTGGCTATCCTGATTGCCCTGCTCTCAACGGAAATCTACCGCTTTGTTAACGACCGCAACCTGGTTATTCGCATGCCGGAAGGTGTTCCACCGGCGGTGGCAAAATCCTTCCTCGCGCTGATCCCTGGCTTCTGCGTGCTGGCGGTGGTGCTGGCGCTGCGCCTGCTGGTAGAAGCAACGCCGTTTGGCGATATCAACACCATGATTACCGAGCTGGTCGGCATTCCGATGAGCCACGTCGGCGGCTCGCTGCCGGGGATGATTATTTCGGTGCTGCTGATTGGCATTCTGTGGATGCTCGGCCTGCACGGCGACACCATCGTGCTGGTGTTTATCCGCCCGGTCTGGCTCAGCAACATGTCCGAAAACCTGGAAGCGTTCCAGAACGGTTTGCCAATTCCCCACATTATCACCCAGCAGTTCTACGACCTGTGGATTGCGCCGGGTGGTACCGGGGCGCTGTTAGGGCTGGTTATCTTTATGATCCTCCGCAGCCGCAGCGTGCAGATGAAACAGCTCGGTAAAATTGCCGCACCGGGCAGCCTGTTTAACATCAGCGAGCCGATGGTATTTGGTATTCCGATTGTGATGAACCCGTACCTGGTGGTGCCGTTTATCCTGACGCCGGTGGTGCTGGTGATTGTCTCCTACGTGGCGATGACCACCGGTTTAGTGGCCAAGCCGGCCGGAATTGCGCTGCCGTTCACGACGCCGATTGTGGTCAGTGGATACCTGGCGACCGGCGGACATATCTCCGGTTCGGTGCTGCAAATCGTCAACCTCGGGATTTCGCTGGTGATGTATTACCCATTCTTCCGCATCTGGGATAACCTGAAATTCCGCGAAGAGCAGGCCAGTAAGTCGCAGCAGACCACCGCGGCAATGCCAGCAACGGAGCAGTAACCAGGATATAA
Organism: uncultured Kluyvera sp.; assembly: GCF_902485085.1. Taxonomy (NCBI): domain Bacteria; kingdom Pseudomonadati; phylum Pseudomonadota; class Gammaproteobacteria; order Enterobacterales; family Enterobacteriaceae; genus Kluyvera; species uncultured Kluyvera sp. Next base: position 119 of record NZ_CABTJS010000169.1, on the reverse strand, counting down.
AAGTAAAAGACCACCTTCTTAGAAGGTGGCTTTTGAGAATGCCCCCTGTAAGGGGGGCTACTTTCACCTTCCGCTTACTACTCTAGCAATTCCATCTGTTGTTCATGTGTTTGTTCCGT
>NZ_CABTJS010000168.1:0-102456 GCF_902485085.1 uncultured Kluyvera sp. | reverse complement strand
CCGGACAAACTGCGTTATCACAGCATCATCATCATGACCGATGCGGACGTCGACGGCTCGCACATTCGTACGCTGCTGTTGACCTTCTTCTATCGTCAGATGCCGGAAATCGTTGAACGCGGCCATGTCTACATTGCACAGCCACCGCTGTACAAAGTGAAGAAAGGCAAGCAAGAACAGTACATCAAAGACGATGAGGCTATGGACCAGTACCAGATCTCCATCGCGCTTGATGGCGCAACCCTGCACACTAACGCCAGCGCACCAGCGTTAGCGGGTGAGCCGCTGGAAAAACTGGTTGCCGAGTTCAACGCGACTCAGAAAATGATCAACCGTATGGAACGTCGCTTCCCTAAAGCGCTGCTGAAAGAGCTTATCTATCAGCCGACGCTGGTGGAAGCTGACCTGTCCGACGAACAGAAAGTCACCCGTTGGGTGAACGCGCTGGTGACCGAGCTGAACGAAAAAGAACAGCACGGCAGCCAGTGGAAGTTTGATATTCAGCACAATGCTGAACAGCAGCATTTCGAGCCTATTATTCGCGTCCGTACCCACGGCGTGGATACCGACTACGTGCTGGACAGCGAGTTCGTTAACGGTGGCGAATACCGTCGTATCTTCACGCTGGGCGAGAAGCTGCGTGGCCTGGTGGAAGAAGACGCGTTCATCGAACGTGGCGAACGCCGTCAGCCGGTTTCCAGCTTCGAACAGGCGCTGGATTGGCTGGTGAAAGAGTCCCGTCGTGGTCTGGCTATCCAGCGTTATAAAGGTCTGGGCGAGATGAACCCGGATCAGCTGTGGGAAACCACCATGGACCCAGACAGCCGCCGTATGCTGCGCGTGACCGTGAAAGATGCCATTGCCGCTGACCAGCTGTTCACCACCCTGATGGGTGATGCCGTTGAGCCGCGTCGTGCCTTTATCGAAGAGAACGCCCTGAAAGCCGCGAACATCGATATCTAATCCGTATCGTAGCCCGGCCGAGCAGCGCGACGCCGGGGTATCAACGCGAAAAACGCCTGAATTTTTTCAGGCGTTTTTTTATGCCCGCCGTCGACGAACTATACTTCTCTACGTCTTCTCTTAACCGTCATTCCGAGGTGGAAAAATGGGTCTTTTTGATGATGTGGTGGGCTCGCTGCTCAGCGGCGATGCGGGTAAATATCAGGCTATCCTGAGCTGGGTCAACGAGCAGGGCGGCATTCAGGCGCTGCTGGAGAAACTGCAAAGCGGCGGACTCGGTGACATCGTTTCATCCTGGATAAGCAATCAACAAAGCAATCAATCCATTAGCAGTGACCAGGTAGTCTCGGCGCTCGGTGCCCCCGCGGTGTCAGATCTCGGTGAAAAGCTGGGGACCGACGCCAGCTCCGCTTCAACGATGCTGGCGGAATATCTGCCGAAAATCGTCGATGCGCTGTCGCCAAAAGGCGAGGTGGACCCACAGGCGCATAACGATTTGCTGTCCGCGGGCATGGATCTGCTGAAAGGTGGCAAGCTCTTCGGTTAACGATGCGGCAAAAGGGGAGCACGCTTTGCGCGTTGTATCCCCGTTTTAAGCGCTGCTGGCTACTGTTTTTTGAGCTAAACCGAGTTAGCATGAGAACAGACTCATCTAACCTGGGGATCTCATGGCTATCAAACTTATTGCAATCGACATGGACGGAACGTTGCTGTTGCCGGACCACACTATTTCTCCTGCGGTAAAAAACGCGCTGGAAGCGGCACGTGCTAAAGGGGTGAACGTGGTTCTGACCACCGGTCGTCCGTACGCCGGTGTACACAGCTACCTGAAAGAACTGGGGATGAACGAGCCGGGAGATTACTGCATTACCTATAACGGCGCGCTGGTGCAGAAAGCCGGCGACGGCAGCACGGTGGCACAGACCGCGCTGAACTACGATGACTATCGCTTCCTGGAAGAACTTTCTCGCAAAGTGGGCTCCCACTTCCACGCGCTGGACCGCAACACGCTGTACACCGCAAACCGCGACATCAGCTACTACACGGTGCACGAATCCTTTGTCGCCACTATTCCACTGGTGTTCTGCGAAGCCGAAAAAATGGACCCGGCAACCGAATTCCTCAAGGTGATGATGATTGATGAACCGGCCATTCTGGATAAAGCGATTGCCCGCATTCCGCCGGAAGTGAAAGAGAAATACACCGTACTGAAAAGCTCACCATACTTCCTCGAAATCCTTGATAAGCGCGTGAACAAAGGCACCGGCGTGAAGTCGCTGGCCGACGTGCTGGGCATCAAGGCCGAAGAGGTGATGGCTATCGGTGACCAGGAAAATGACATTGCGATGATTGAATACGCTGGCGTTGGCGTGGCGATGGATAACGCGATTCCAGCAGTCAAAGAAGTGGCGAACTTCGTTACTAAATCAAACCTGGAAGACGGCGTTGCCTGGGCGATTGAAAAGTACGTCCTGTCCTGATGTTCCTGTTGCCCGGCATTGTCCGGGCACTAACCTTAAGATTGTTTGGAAAATTGTTATTGTATTATCAGGTGTGAAACCGCACGGAAGTCCCCCCAATTAGCCCGTAATTTCTTTACTCTCCCACCCTCTTTTATCTCCGGGCAGATCTGCCTGCAAATGCACTTTTTTATGATTAACAAACGCATCCGTCTGGTGCTGATGATGTCATCCTGTTCGGTTTTTCAGACCTGGGCTGCGACGGATTCTGACTCGACGCTGACACCGCTTTATGGCTATCAGGATGATAGTCAGGCCACCCCTTTGCCTGCGAAACCTGCGGCCGCTGTACCTGAAGAAAGCCACTCCGTTTTACCGTTCTTAGGTGACGAAGCGCGTAAGCGCGGCTATGAGCTGCCATTACCGTTTGGCTTGAATATTAACTACATGAATATCAGGCAGAATATTGATGTGGATAGTATCAATTTCAACGGGCTGTCTCTGAAAGGCCATTCGCTGGATAACGCCTTTAAAATCAACGTGGGTAATACCCGTGAAAGAAGCAAAACCGAAACGGTAAAGCTGGATGCCTGGCTACTGCCGTTTATGAACGTGTATGGCCTGGTGGGATATACCGACGGGCACTCCGTTTCACAGATTGGTGTTGATGTGCTTGGACCACATGGGCACTCAATTCCACTGGCACCAAAGTATAAAAACCAACTGCAAAACCTGGCATTTCAGCTCGATTTCAAAGGCACAACCTACGGCGTCGGTACCACGCTGGTTGGCGGCATCGGCAACTGGTTTACCGCCTTTGACGCCAACTACACCCAGACGCGGTTCGATATTCTTGATGGCAGCATCGACGCGTTCACTATTTCTCCGCGTATTGGCTACCGTTTTAACACGCCGGGCAACGATACCCTGCATCTGCCTTCCGGCAAGTTGAACCTGTGGGTGGGCACCATGTATCAGGACGTGCAGCAGGAGTTTAAAGGCAGCCTGAGCGACCTTACGATGCCGTCCGCCGCGCTGCAGGATATGGTGAATCTGGCGAACAAAGATAACAAAGGTCGTTTCGATGTAAAACAGCACCTGTCATCGCCGTGGAACGTGCTGGTGGGCGCGCAGTATGAGCTCACCTTACCACTGAGATTGGCTTTGCCGACCGCAACAGCTTCTTTGTTGCGGGGGAATATCGCTTTTGACACGCCTCGGCCTGCTCTTGCTGTGCTGCCTGTTTGCTGGACAAGTTCAGTCGGCGCTGCCGACTCGTGACCAGGTTGACGGCTGGCTGAAAAAGCTCGGCGCGAGCGATAACTTTGACGCCAGCAAAGGCGTCGACTGGGGCGTCATGCCGGGGCCGTTTTATACCCCTGAACTGGGGCTCGGCGTGGGTACGGCGGTGGTGGGCATGTATCGCCCGGACCCAAACGATACGGTCAGCCAGAACTCAACCCTGACGCTGAGCGGCTACTTCAGCTCAACCAGCGCCTTTGGCCTGACAATGCAAAATTATGCCTTTTTCGCCGACGATCGCTGGCGTTTCTTTCTTGATGGCTCACTGACCGATACCCCAACATACTACTGGGGACAGGGTTTTAGCGCGGGTGATAAAGACAGTAAAAAAGAGCAGTACACCGCCCAGGACCTCGATTTACGCCCCACGGTATACCGCCGGCTGGCACCGAATATCTATCTGGGGGTGGGCTGGTCATTGCACGCCCAGCATGCGGCGCAAATAAATAATGATGACCCGCAAAAAATTAACAGTACCGCGCAGGGAGAGTCGGTGCTGAGCTCCGGTAGCAGCGTCGAGTTGAGCTGGGACGATCGAGATTTTGTCCCTAATCCGCGCAAAGGGCAGTACGCCGATCTCCGCTACACCCGCTTTACGCCGGATGTCGGCAGCGATACCCGCTTCGATGAATACCAGCTGCATTACAGCCGCTACCACTCCCTCGACGACAAAAACGTACTGGCCTGGGAAATGGACGGCGCGTTCACCCAGGGCGACGTCCCCTGGACGATGATGCCGCTGCTCGGCAGCAATCAGCGGATGCGCGGCTACTACGAAGGTCGCTACCGGGATAAAAATGCCGTTAGTGGTCAACTGGAATACCGCCGCAAGCTTGACTGGCGGCACGGCGTGGTGGGGTGGCTGGGCGCTGGCACCATGGGGCCGTCTTTTCACTCGCTGGATGATGGTCGTTGGTTGCCCTCGGCGGGGGTGGGCTATCGCTTTGAGTTTAAGCCGCGTGTTAACGTGCGGCTGGATTACGGCATTGGCAAAGGCAGTAGCGGGTTTTATTTTCAGGTGGGAGAGGCATTTTGAAGGCGTTGATTAAAATGGTATCGCTACTGGCGCTATTTGCTATCACGCGAGCCGCAGCCGCGCTGCCGGTGGCGTTGGATTTAGGTGAAAAAGCAACGGCGCAGACGGTGAGTGCCTGGCCCACGATGCCCCCGCAGTCGCTGCCCAAAGGGCTGCGTCCATGCTGCGCTTTTGGCTATAACCTGCATGCGGAACTGTTGGGCATGCCGGTACCGTTCTATCGATTGGATAACGTGGTCAATGCCAGCCACCTGGGCCAGCATCAGTACAACGATAAGCTGCTGGCCGGGCTGGAAAATTTGACGGGCTTAAGTAGCGAAAATAACGGTATTCTCTACACCACCCGCGGCGGTTTTATTGATACCGCCCACGTGCGCGATACCGCGGATATGACGGTCTATATCTTTAGCCAGCTGCTGCCGAAACTTGGCCAGACGTTTACCCTCGATCTGGAGAGCGAACTGGCGCAGCGTCGCCTGGTTTTTAAAGCGTTTACCCCGCCTACCGATCCCGTTGAGCGTTACACGCTGGCCGCCTGGCTTGCGGCCCATCTGGCCTTTCAGGTCGCGGAATGGCACGAAATTGCCCAATGGTATGGTTTTGAGTCCGTTCCCGGTTTTTCGGAGGGCGTTTCCGCCTTTTCGCCGGAAGATCTCTACTCAAACCTGCTCGGCGCGCGCTTGGCCGTCTCGCTGATTCTCGACGGACAAACTGTTTCCCAAGGAGTCTACAATGCGGCGATGGGCACGGCGCTTACTCAGGCGCTAATGCATCTGGGCGCGCAGCCTCCAGCGATGACCCGCTTCCATTTCGATATGCTGGACGGCCGCTGGTGGAACAGCCAACGCCGCGTGCCGGAGAAATATCTGGTGCTGCATCGTAATTTTGAGATGGGCGATAACCGGCTGCCAACCCGTGTGCCGGGGGAGCAAACCACACCGCAGCGCCTGACGCTGCCGCACCGCTGGCAGGGTATTCGTCTTCAGGAATTAGGTCAGCTTCAGCTATGGCCTGGAACGTCGATGGAACAGTTGCCACCGCCTGAACGGTATTACACCGCGGTAGATTTCCCCACGCTTGCCGCCAGCGCGCAACGTGCCGATGTTCCCTCTCACCGCTAAAGGCTTATGGGATAAGACGCGCGCGTGGTAAAAAGAGGCGGTATCTTTTGACCGGGACTCCGCCATGAAACAAATCACCTTTGCACCGCGTAATCATCAGCTTACTAATACCCGAACCTGGACGCCGGATAGCCAGTGGCTGGTCTTTGATGTGCGCCCATCTGGCGCGTCGTTTACCGGTGAAACCATCGAGCGCGTGAACGTGCATAGCGGCGATGTTGAGGTGATTTATCGCGCAAGTGAAGGCGCGCACGTTGGCGTCGTCACGGTGCATCCCTCTGCCGAACAGTACGTGTTTATCCACGGCCCGGAAAATCCGGATGCCCAGTGGCAGTACGATTTCCACCATCGCCGCGGTGTAGTCTCGGCCCACGGTCAAATCCAAAATCTGGATGCGATGGATATCACCTCGCCCTACACGCCTGGCGCGCTACGCGGCGGCAGCCACGTCCACGTCTACAGCCCTTGCGGAGAGTACGTCAGCTTTACCTACAACGACCACGTGATGCACGAATACGACCCTGCACTGGATCAGCGTAACGTTGGCGTGGCGACACCGTTCGGCCCGGTTACGCCGCGCGGCCAGCATCCGCGGGAATATGCCGGTAGCCACTGGTGCGTGTTGGTGAGTCAGACAACGGCGCAACCACAGCCTGGAAGCGATGAGATTAACCGCGCCTATGAAGAGGGCTGGGTCGGTTCCTCCGCGCTGGCCTTTATCGGCGACACCGTTTCGCTGACCGGCGAAAAAGTGCCTGAGCTGTTTCTGGTGACGCTGCCGCGCGACGAGGCGGGCTGGAAGCAGGCGGGTGAAGCGCCACTATCAGGAACGGCGACAACGCTGCCTGCGCCGCCGGCAGGCGTTCGTCAGCAGCGACTGACCTTTACCCATCAGCGTGCTTATCCTGGGCTGGTGAATATTCCGCGCCACTGGGTGCGCAGCAACCCGCAGGGGACGCAGATTGCGTTTCTGATGCGTGATGACAATGGCGTCGTGCAGCTGTGGCTGATCTCACCCGCAGGCGGCGAGCCGCACCAGCTTACGCACAATGCGTCAGATATTCAGTCGGCGTTTAACTGGCATCCATCCGGAAAGGGACTGGGCTTTGTGCTGGAGGGACGTATTGCGATGTGTGATGCGCAGACCGGTGCAGTGACGTTTTTAACGGCCGATCACGCAAATCCACCGTCGGCGGATGCGGTGGTCTTCTCACCTGATGGTCAGTTTATTGCCTGGATGGAAGATGTGGCTGGCTTTCGCCAGCTATGGATAACCGAAACCGCCCGCTGAATCAGGGGGCGGGCATTGGCGCTGGCGGAATAACCGAATTGGTTGCCAGCGTCTCTTGTTCGCTCTTTTCTACGCGGGAGCGAACGGAGCTATCTTTACGGAAGAAGTCCCACGGCAGCAGTACGGTGTCCATCACCGCCGTAAACGGCATATCAATGGCGACCAGCGATTTGGCGACCCAGCCGCTGTCATCGTCGCCCAGCATCGCGGCGCTTGCACGCGTGCCAGGATACGTTCCCTCTTTGCCGCCAGTATGCGACATGACGCTGGAACACCCTCCTGACAAGAAGATCCCCCCAACCAGCGCCGCTTTAATCAGAACATTTTTCATAGTGAGTTCTTCTCGTCACGGGCATAAAACGCCCTTCTTTGGGTTATATCTACCCATTGCCAAAATAGGAAGTACCGGCTTGCCGCTCTGTGGCGGCTGTCGCACTTTGGCCTTTTGTGCCATACCCAGTCTAAGCGCTCTGGGGGAAAGTGCAAAAAAAGTAAGACATGAGGACTTGAAAATGGTTCTTTTCACCACATTTTATTGGTGTAGCCAAGAGGAACACGCCTTCGGGGTGTTTGGGCTTCAACAACCTGTCCATGATGGAAGGTGATTAATTTCTCGCTGATTTTCAGGAGCTATTTAACTATGCGTAACTTTGACTTATCCCCGTTATACCGTTCTGCCATCGGTTTTGATCGTCTGTTCAACCTGTTAGAAAACAATCAAACGCAAAGCAACGGCGGCTACCCTCCGTACAACGTTGAACTGGTTGATGAAAACCACTATCGCATCGCGATTGCCGTGGCCGGTTTTGCGGAAAGCGAGCTGGAAATCACCGCGCAGGACAACATGCTGGTGGTAAAAGGCGCGCATGCCGCAGAGCAAAAAGAACGAACCTATCTCTATCAAGGCATCGCCGAGCGTAACTTTGAGCGCAAATTCCAGCTTGCGGAACACATCCACGTACGTGGCGCAAACCTGGTGAACGGCCTGCTGTATATCGAACTGGAACGCGTGATTCCAGATGCGGATAAACCGCGTCGTATCGAAATTAATTAATGATACAGGGCCGCCTGTGCGGCCCTGTTAGCTAAATCATCAATCGGCTTGCCGTCAGGGAGCCGGAAGGTACTTACTCGCTTCTTAGAAGGAGAAACACAATGCGTAACTACGATTTATCCCCACTGCTGCGTCAATGGATCGGTTTTGACAAACTGGCGAACGCGCTGCAAAGCACCAGTGAAGGCCAGACCTTCCCACCGTACAACATCGAAAAAAGCGACGATAACCACTACCGCATTACCTTAGCGTTAGCCGGATTCCGTCAGGAAGATCTGGATATTCAGCTCGAAGGCACACGCCTGACCGTAAAAGGCACGCCTGAGCCGCAGGAAAAAGAGACCAAATGGCTGCATCAGGGGCTGGTTACCCAGGCCTTTAGCCTGAGCTTCACCCTGGCAGAAAATATGGAAGTCGCCGGCGCGACCTTTACTAACGGCCTGCTGCATATCGACCTCACTCGCAACGAGCCGGAAGCTATCGCGCCACAGCGCATCGCTATTAGCGAGCGCCCAGCGCTGGATAGTTAACCGCGATTAGACGATGAAGCCCTGGGATATCCCGGGGCTTTTTTGTACACCCTTCTTGATTTAGTCCCATTTTGGGACCATGATGAGGGCGTGAAGATTATCGCTATAGCAACATTAAGGGATTTTTGGACGGCAAATCCGGACGCAGAACAGCCGTTAAAAGCTTGGGTAGACGAGGCAAAGAAGGCCAACTGGACTACCCCTGCAGAGATTAAGGAACAGTACCGCACGGCTAGCATCCTGAAAAACAGGCGTGTGGTATTCAACATAGCGGGGAATAAATATCGTCTCATTGTCGCCATCGCTTATCAACGCGGTGTGATATTTGTGAAGTTTCTTGGCACGCATAAGCAGTACGACGCCATCGATGCTGAGACAGTGAGTATGGAGTAACAGCATGACTATTAAGCCTATTAAAACTGAGCAAGACTATAAAGCGGCGCTTAAGGCCGTTGAGCCTTATTTTGATAACGAACCAGCCGTTGATACACCGGAAGGCGACTATTTCGAAGTGATGTGCCTGCTGATTGAAGAGTATGAAGCGAAAAATCACCCCATTGACCCACCCGAAGCGATTGAAGCCATTCTGTTTCGCATGGAGCAGCAAGGGTTAACGGTCAAAGATTTGGAGCCTGCTATTGGCAAATCGAATCGTGTTTATGAAGTTCTGAAAGGGACTCGAACTCTTACACTGCCGATGATTCGCCGCCTGCATAAGCAATTTGGTATACCGCTTGAAAGTCTTGTGGGCATTTAATTGTTCTCAAATGGCGGGGCGATAAGAGGCTATATCGCCCCGTTTTACCAACTCATTATTGTGCGCCGTACTACATACAATCACCCAACCCTTCGTCCATAATCCCTGATGTTAATAATGTTATTCACAGGGAAAAGGCGATGAGTGATATAGCATTGACGGTAAGTGTCCTGGCGCTGGTGGCGGTGGTCGGTCTGTGGATTGGCAACGTCAAAATCCGGGAGATAGGCTTTGGCATCGGCGGCGTGTTGTTCGGTGGGATTATTGTCGGCCACTTTGTCGATCAGGCTGGCATCACGCTAAGCAACCCGATGCTGCACTTTATCCAGGAATTCGGCCTGATTCTGTTCGTCTATACCATCGGGATTCAGGTGGGGCCGGGTTTTTTTGCCTCGCTGCGCGTCTCGGGCCTGCGGCTGAATCTGTTTGCCATCCTGATTGTGGTTCTTGGCGGCCTGGTCACCACGCTGCTGCATAAAATCTTCGCGATTCCGCTTCCCGTCGTGCTGGGCATTTTTTCTGGTGCGGTGACCAATACCCCCGCGTTGGGTGCCGGGCAGCAAATTCTGCGCGATCTTGGCGAGCCGTTTAGCGTCGTAGACCAGATGGGTATGAGCTACGCGATGGCCTACCCGTTTGGTATCTGCGGCATTCTGCTCACTATGTGGCTGGTGCGTCTGTTCTTTCGCATTAACGTCGACAAAGAGGCGCAGCGCTTCGACGAGCAGGCGGGTTCCAGCCATTCCCATCTTCAGACCATCAACATCCGCGTTGAGAACCCTAACCTGAACCACATGGCGATTCAGGATGTCCCCGTTATCAACAGCGACAAAATTATCTGCTCGCGCCTCAAACGGGGTGAAACGCTGATGGTGCCGTCGCCAACGACCATTATTGAGCTTGGTGACCTATTGCACCTGGTGGGTGAAGCGGCGGATCTGCATAGCGCGCAGTTGGTGATTGGCAAAGAAGTTGAAACGTCGCTTTCCACACGAGGAACGGATCTGAAAGTGGAAAGGGTGGTGGTGACCAACGAGAAGGTATTGGGCAAGAAAATCCGCGATCTACACTATAAACAGCGTTATGACGTGGTGATCTCCCGCTTAAACCGCGCCGGGGTTGAGCTGGTCGCCAGCAGCAATGCCAGCCTGCAGTTTGGCGATATCCTCAACCTCGTGGGGCGTCCGGCGGCCATTGATGCCGTAGCCTCCGATCTTGGCAACGCCCAACAAAAATTGCAGCAGGTCCAAATGCTGCCGGTGTTTATTGGTATTGGCCTTGGCGTACTGCTTGGTTCCATCCCGCTGTTTATCCCCGGCTTCCCGGTCGCGTTAAAGCTCGGGCTGGCGGGCGGGCCGCTGATAATGGCGCTGATCCTGGGCCGCATCGGCAGTATCGGTAAGCTCTACTGGTTTATGCCGCCAAGCGCCAACCTGGCGCTGCGCGAGCTGGGGATCGTACTGTTTCTCTCGGTGGTGGGGCTCAAGTCCGGTGGCGGTTTTGTTGAAACGCTGGTGCATGGCGAAGGGCTGAGCTGGATTGGCTACGGCATCTTGATTACCGGCATTCCGCTGCTCACCGTGGGCATACTGGCGCGGGTGCTGGCGAAGATGAACTACCTGACCCTGTGCGGCATGCTGGCTGGTTCGATGACCGACCCTCCAGCGCTGGCGTTTGCCAATAACCTGCACGCGACCAGCGGCGCGGCGGCACTCTCCTATGCCACCGTCTACCCGCTGGTGATGTTCCTGCGTATCATCACGCCTCAGCTTCTGGCGGTGCTGTTCTGGGGGATGAGCTAGGGCTTTGAATGCGCCTGAGGTGATAATCCACCTGGTATTCGCTGGCGTTGCGAAACATCACGGAATAATTAAGAAACTCACCGCTGTCGCTGTAAGAAAGGGAGGTAATACGCAGCAGCGGTGTTTGTTCGGGTATGTTCATCGATTGGGCCAACTGCTTATCAGCCAGCACCGGTGCCAGGCTTTCATAGTTGCCGCTTATCGTTATGCCACACTCTTTCTCGATGTAATCAAACTTTGACCCCTCCAGATGCACCAGCGACAGGTTACGAAAAAGCTTAACCGGCATATAACTGTCTTCAAGCATCAGGGGCTTCCCATCAACGTAGCGTACCCGTCGGGAAAAATAGATCCGCTCATTGATTTGAATACGGAGCTGGCTGGCTATGGCGGGAGGAGCGGGCATCACTTCGAAAACCAGGACATGACTTATCACCTCTTTGCCCTGCTTGCGCAATACCTCGGCCAACCCCGTCAGGTTTGAGGTTTCATGGTGAATGTCTTTATGAGCAACATAGGTGCCGCTGCCCTGCCGACGAACCACAAGGCCCCATTCAACCAGCAGGTCGACAGCTTTTCGGATGGTCATTCGCGCCACGCCAAATTCCTGAGCTAACGCTTTCTCGCCTGGAATCGGGCTGCCAATGTTGAAATCGGATGAATTCAGCCGCAATCGCAGCCTTTCAGCAATAGATTTATAGATCACTTGTAGATCTCTATTCCCTATCCCAGCAGGGTTATTGAACCGCTGTTTCTTATTAAAAAGTAACCAATTACAGGCGAATAATGAGAATGCGCATAACGGCACGGAATTAAGTCATATGACATGTCTATTTTTATCCTAAAAATTAGACAACATCGCCTGAAATAAAACCATGAAAGCGATCACGAATCGCACGCTCCCCGCATGTTGTCTGACGGGCGAATTCCTATTCTCGTAGCAGGCCGGAAATCAACATTAATAAGGCCACTTACCCTACGAGTTGTTAAATGAGGATTGCTAAATGCTCAGTCAAATACAACGCTTTGGCGGCGCCATGTTTACCCCGGTTTTATTATTTCCCTTCGCGGGGATTGTGGTGGGTATCGCCATCATGTTGCGTAATCCAATGTTTGTGGGTGAAGCACTCACCGCACCTGATAGCTTATTTGCTCAGATTGTTCACATTATTGAAGAAGGCGGCTGGACGGTATTCAGAAACATGCCGCTTATTTTTGCCGTTGGTTTGCCGATTGGCTTGGCTAAACAGGCACAAGGGCGAGCCTGTCTGGCGGTACTGGTTAGCTTCCTGACCTGGAACTATTTCATCAATGCGATGGGAATGACCTGGGGACACTTTTTTGGCGTCGACTTCTCCGCTGATCCGGTAACGGGAAGCGGGCTGACGATGATTGCCGGGATCAAGACGCTGGATACCAGCATCATCGGCGCGATTGTCATCTCGGGCGTTGTGACCGCGTTGCATAACCGCTATTTCGATAAACCACTGCCGGTTTTCCTCGGTATTTTCCAGGGTTCTTCGTTTGTGGTTATTGTGGCTTTTCTCGCCATGATCCCCTGCGCGTGGTTAACGCTTTTAGGCTGGCCAAAAGTCCAAATGGGCATTGAATCGTTGCAGGCATTTTTACGCAGTGCCGGAGCCTTGGGCGTCTGGGTATATACCTTCCTTGAGCGCATTCTTATTCCGACGGGTCTGCATCACTTTGTCTACGGTCCCTTTATTTTTGGCCCGGCGGCGGTTGAAGGCGGAATTCAGGTTTATTGGGCTCAGCATCTCCAGGAGTTCAGCCAAAGCACAGAATCACTCAAAACGCTGTTCCCGGAAGGCGGCTTTGCGCTGCACGGTAACTCAAAAGTGTTTGGTTCCGTCGGGATTGCGCTGGCGCTTTACTTCACCGCAGCGCCTGAAAACCGCATCAAGGTCGCGGGGCTGCTCATTCCTGCCACGCTGACAGCCATGCTGGTAGGGATCACGGAACCGCTGGAGTTCACCTTCCTGTTTATCTCTCCACTGCTGTTCGCCATTCACGCCGTATTGGCGGCCACCATGTCGACCGTGATGTACATGTGTGGCGTGGTAGGGAACTTTGGCGGTGGCCTTCTTGACCAGTTTATCCCGCAAAACTGGATCCCGATGTTCCATAACCATGCGTCTGTGATGTTTACCCAGATAGGTATCGGCGTGTGCTTCACCGCCATCTACTTCGTCGTCTTCCGGGCCTTGATCCTGCGCTTCAACCTGAAAACGCCGGGCCGTGAAGACAGTGAAATCAAGCTTTACAGCAAAGCAGACTACCAGGCCGCGCGTGGCAAAACCTCTGCGGCTGGCGCGAGTGACACGAAATTAGGCCAGGCGGCGGGCATCCTCCAGGCGCTGGGCGGGGCCGCCAATATTGAAAGCATCAACAACTGTGCGACCCGATTACGTATTGCGCTAACCGATATGGCTAAAACGCAAAGTGATGACGTATTCAAAGCGCTGGGCGCGCACGGTGTGGTGCGCCGCGGAAACGGTATTCAGGTCATCGTTGGCCTGCATGTACCACAGGTCCGCGACCAGCTTGAAACCCTGATGAAAGATTCTCTACAGACCGAACAAACCACCATGACGGAGGCAGTATCATGAAAAAATTCTCAGTTGTTATCGCAGGCGGCGGCAGTACTTTTACCCCAGGTATCGTCTTGATGCTGCTGGCAAATCAGGATCGTTTTCCACTGCGAGCGCTGAAATTTTACGACAACGACGGTGCGCGTCAGGAGACGATTGCAGAAGCCTGTAAGGTGATTCTTAAAGAGCAGGCGCCGGATATTGAATTTAGCTACACCACCGATCCACAGGCCGCGTTTACCGACGTCGATTTCGTGATGGCCCATATTCGCGTAGGGAAATACCCGATGCGTGAAAAGGATGAGAAGATCCCACTGCGCCACGGTGTACTGGGTCAGGAAACCTGTGGCCCTGGCGGCATTGCGTACGGCATGCGTTCCATTGGCGGTGTGCTGGAGCTGGTGGATTACATGCAAAAATACTCGCCGAATGCCTGGATGCTCAACTACTCCAACCCGGCGGCGATTGTAGCGGAAGCGACCCGTCGCCTGCGCCCGGATGCCAAAATCCTCAATATTTGCGACATGCCTATCGGCATTGAAGGACGGATGGCGCAGATTGTTGGTCTGAAAGATCGTAAGCAGATGCGCGTTCGCTACTACGGGCTGAATCACTTTGGCTGGTGGACATCTATTGAAGACCTTCAAGGGAACGATTTGATGCCTAAATTACGCGAAAATGTCGCGAAGTACGGCTATGTTCCGCCATCAAACGACCCGCATACGGAAGCCAGTTGGAACGATACCTTCGCCAAAGCGAAAGATGTCCAGGCGCTGGATCCGGACACCATGCCGAACACCTATCTGAAATATTACCTGTTCCCTGACTATGTTGTGGCGCACTCAAATCCGGAACGTACCCGTGCCAACGAAGTGATGGATCATCGTGAAAAGAATGTGTTCAGCGCATGCCGGGCGATTATTGCGGCGGGTAAATCCTCGGCGGGAGATCTGGAAATTGACGAACATGCTTCTTACATCGTCGATCTTGCTACCGCGATCGCCTTTAACACTCAGGAAAGAATGCTGCTCATTGTGCCGAACAACGGTGCCATCCATAACTTTGATGCCGACGCGATGGTCGAAATTCCATGCCTCGTTGGCCATAACGGCCCGGAACCGCTGACGGTGGGTGATATTCCAAACTTCCAGAAAGGGATGATGGGTCAGCAGGTTGCGGTTGAAAAACTGGTCGTCGATGCCTGGGAACATCGTTCATACCACAAGCTGTGGCAGGCGATTACGCTGTCGAAAACGGTGCCGAGCGCTTCCGTGGCGAAAGCGATTCTTGATGATTTGATTGAAGCCAATAAGGACTATTGGCCGGAGCTGCACTAAGCGGTAGAGCCCGCAGTTTTTTGCTGCGGGCTCGGTTTTAACAGAACAGATTCAGGCGCGTAAATTGCCCAATAGGGCCCCGGCGCGGTGCAAGAAGTTATCGCGCCCGGTGTGTGGATATCGGTGGCGCCATAAGACGACAACATGCGTCGACATAATGAATCAAACATTACCATAATGGCTTTCAAGGCCGCTTATCCTTGGGTTGGTTTTTCTAGCCCCAGACGTTGATATTGTTCTTCCGGCGCGTCGTTCTCAGCCATCATACGGACTATCTCTTTTTTCAACCGCTCGATAACCGCCGGATTGTGCTGAGGTGTTGCCTGGCGTGGATCGTCGGTCACGTTAAACAGCACGCTTTGCCAGTTATGCTCAAGCGGCACCATACCAAGACCAATATCGGCGATTTTCATTAGTCGGCAACCTTTGGTAAAGCTAAAGGACTCTACCATCTCTACCTGTTGTAGCTCCTGTGGGGTGAAGGGATGACGCATATGGGTCGGCATTAAGGTGTAGTGGTTGAGCGGGCGGTTGGCTTGTATCGGGGCGTGGGTGTACACCCAGGTGCCGTCGGTACAGCTCACCTGAGCGCCATAAACGCCAAACAGCGCCGTTTCGCGGACCGGGGTATCGCTGGAAATTGTCTCCTTCAGTGCTTTACCCTGCATATCCTGCGGGATGGGCAGATTAAAGTAGTCCAGTAACGTAGGGGCTAAATCAATGGTCTGAACCAGCTGGCGGCTTCTGCCAGTTTTTTTGCTGCGCGGATCGTAAATAAACAGCGGGGTGTGGGACACCTCTTCATAAAAATTGGCATCGTTAGCTTTGGCCCACCAATCGTGTTCGCCAAGCAAATAGCCGTGATCGGTGTTGATAATCAACAGCGTATCTTCCCAGAGGTGATATTTGTCCATCATGTCGAGCACGCGACCAATACCGACGTCGCACATGTCCAGCAACCCGCTGTACTCTTCGCGTAGATTCTCCATCCATGGACGTTCTTCGTCCGTCACCTGCGCGTAGTTCGGCCAGTCAAACTCAGGGCCAGCCTTTTTCTCTTTTTGGCGACGATGGAAAAATGGCTCATGTGGGTCGAAGGTTTCAATTTGCAGAAACCAGTTATCTTCCTCGTGGAATTTCTCAATAAATTCGAGGCCGAGGTCGAACGTTTTCTCAATGGGGAATTTATCCTGCTGGAGGATTTTCTCTCTGTTGGCACGATCCTGCGACATTATCTGGCCCAGATGCGGCGGGAACTCCTGGGTTTTGATATCAGGCTCCCAATGGTCACCTTCCTGACCGCGAACGATTTCCCAGGACGCATAGCGATTATGATAGGTACAGCCACCATCTTCCCAGTAATGATAATGGTCGCTGATTAAATGGCTGTGTATGCCATTATGCTTCATGATTTCAAAACAGGAGTCGTCGAAAGGTTCTAATGGCCCCCAACTACGGTGCAGAAAATTATAGCGCCCGGTATGTAATTCGCGCCTGGCAGGCATGCAGGGTAGGCTGCCGACGTAGCTTTTATCAAATACCATGCTGTTTTTAGCCAAACGAGAAAAATTAGGGGTATGGGTCCAGTTGGAATTATATGGGCTGAGATAATGTCTATTCAATGAATCATACATAACCATTATTGCTTTCATACTTTCTCCTGCAGATAATGCATCTAAGTGAGGGGAAGCTAATAGTTATTGCGGTAGGATGTATCAGAGAAAGATCACATAAGGGAATAATCATAAGTTGAATGTGGAATATCATAATAACCGAGCGTCAGAAATTCCACTAACGCTCGGCCATTATTTAGATCAGTTGACGTAGTTCATCATAGGAAAAAATATGTCCACGATAAGTCAGGGCAGGGTAAACAGCGTAACATTCAACCGCGACGGTATTATTGGTATCAATGATAAAAAAGTTGCTGTCAACGCCGTACATGATGCTGTAATAATCGGCCACCTCATGAACCTCTGAGGTTATATTGCTACGCTGACCGGCAATGTCAAAAACATCCAGTAGTTCTACTGTCCTGGCCGTGAGATCGATACCATACACCAGACACTGAGAATCAAACGGTGCCTCATAATATTCATCAGGAATTGGGTCCTCCATTTTCTTATCATTCTCAGTACCATCGTCAAAAAGTGCGGCTTTGTTGTTAAACAGCGTAATAGCCAGACGGTTTTCTGTCATGTAGTTAGCATATTTCGCGTTGGTTGTTGGATAAACGGCATGTTCACCGTTTGGATAGATAAAGCTATCGGCATTAATGGGTTGCAGGTTAACAGATTCGGCAACCAGTGAGTAATTGGGGTTGTCGATAGTCCACTCAATATCGCCATTTTCATAGTTGATGCCGTAAATAGTGCTGGTAGAGCGGTTGTTTAAAATAAGTTGATTAACCTGAGAGCTGAACGCCAGTGAATTAAAATGAATATCATTAGGTTGGGCGTCAATGCAGACATCCTGATTATCAAATAGTGAGGAGTAGTTGCGCGACCACAGTACTTCGCCGGTTGCGACATCATATTTGTAGATAGCGGCCTGTTGTCGTTGCTCAGCGGTCTGGTTTTCCAGTGGGGTCATCAGGCAGAACATGTTGCCGTCTGGACCAAAGGTAATGTCGTGATGAAAACCATTACCTGCGGGGGCCTGGAAGGTTTGGCGGGCCTCACCTAATAGATTCATTTGTTTCAATGTTTGTGCGTAGGTTTCACCTGAGGTGGCAAAGATATCGAAGCCGGGATAAATAGCGCTACCGTCACTCTTCAGATTGTTATTATCCCAGGCGTCGGCAAATGCCATACGCAGGTCACCATTTTTATCGTAGGCGGTGTAATAACAGGTTACCAGCCAGCCGTTGTATAACGTCTGGCTAGCAATTTCTTCGTCATTGATAATGAAGTCAACGGTCAGTGGTGTGTCACCATAATCCTGGCCAGTGGTGTCAGCGATAACGCTGAGTGTTTCATGGCTGCCATCCGAAAAAAAACACTCAATAATGATGGTGTTTTCTGCGTTGGCATAAAGGCCAATGACGGGAATGACTGGGTTTAATGTGTATTCATCATTTTCATAGGTAAACGCACTGTCCGGAGTTTTTCCTTGAACGTGATAACTGAATCTCATTGGTAGAACGGCGGTAATGTTAACGTTTGCGGAGAGCATGTTTTGGTTGAACGGATTAACGATAACGCTAGTCTGAATATCGGTAGACATAATGGTCCTCTTTGTTTTTTAAGTGAATGCAGATAATTTTTAATGGCAGCCTAGATGAATCTGAGGATACTATTCAATATGTGAGGTGAATTGTTGATGTGTTTTTATATAATATATTTATGGAGTGTGCTTTCGTGATGTAATTGCGAGCCTAATCACATATAAAAATAAACATAAAGAGAAAAGCAAAAAACATAATTCAAAAATATAAAATGCTAATCTTAATATGGCGTCAGATGATTCAAACCAACGGATAAATTATGAATAATTCGCTGTTGACGCTAAAAGAGAAGATCGGCTTTAGTCTGGGTGATGCGGCAAGCCATATTGTTTTCGACAATGTGATGCTGTATTTAATGTTCTTTTATACCGATATAGCGGGCCTGCCAGCGGCTTTCATTGGAAGTATGTTTCTGGTAACACGAATATTAGATGCTATTTCCGATCCCTGCATGGGATTACTTGCAGACCGCACACGAACTCGCTGGGGAAAATTCCGTCCTTGGTTGCTCTGGGCCTCAATCCCCTTTGGCATCAGTTGCGTCCTGACCTATACCGTACCGGATTTATCGCTTACAGGAAAAATGGTTTACGCGACAATAACCTATATCTGTCTGACGTTGATGTACACCATCGTCAATATCCCATACTGCGCACTGGGCGGTGTTATCACTAGCGACCCTCAGCAGCGAATGTCTTTGCAGTCCTGGCGTTTCGTTCTGGCGACTGCGGGTGGGATGTTATCCACCGCACTGATGATGAACCTGGTCGACTGGTTCGGCGGTGGTGATAAAGCGTTTGGCTTTAAAGCCAGCATCACTCTGCTGTCAGTGATTGCCGTTGTGATGTTTTTTATCTGTTTCTCTACCACCAAAGAGCGTGTTGTCGCCCCGCCAACCAGCGTGGGTTTTAAAGGAATGCTGGGTGATTTACGGGATATCTGGAGAAACGATCAATGGCGAGTGGTTGGGTTTCTGACAGTGTTTACTATTGTTGGCACTTCAGTTCGCGGCGGCGTAATGATGTATTACGTCACCTGGATTATGGAATCACCTAAACTCTTTTCAATATTCCTGACCACCTACTGCGTGGGCAATATTGTGGGCAGTGCCATAGCGAAGCCGCTCAGCGGGCGATTCTGTAAAGTCTCGGTATTTATCTACTGCAACCTCATCCTGACTTTACTGAGCTTTGCGATGTTTTTTGTGCCAATGGACACCATGGTGGTGATGTTCTGCCTGATCTTTGTGATTGGCGTACTGCATCAGATTATGACGCCGATTAAATGGGTGATGATGGCTGATACGGTGGACTACGGTGAAGTGGTCAGCGGTAAGCGCCTGACGGGAATTAGCTTCGCAGGCACGCTGTTTGTGTTGAAAATGGGCCTCGCCGTCGGCGGCGCGGTAATTGGCTGGATGCTGGCCGCAGGGGGATATCAGGCCGGAGCCAGCGCGCAAACCCCTGCTACGCTTAACACCATTATCGCGCTATTTACCATTGCGCCAGGGATTTGCTATCTGCTTTGTGCGCTTACGGCAAAACTGTTCTACAAGCTGACGACCGAGAAAATGACGCAAATTTCAGCTAACCTGGTCGTGCAGCCTGATTGATTGTTTTAGCCCAGTGGTCAGGTAGAATTGTTGATACTTTGAACAATCGGGAACCATCAAGGAGTAAAGATGAAAATTTCCCGCCTTGGAGAAGCACCCGATTACCGCTTTTCACTGGCTAATGAGCGCACGTTTCTGGCGTGGATTCGCACCTCGCTGGGATTTCTGGCCGCGGGTGTGGGGTTAGATCAGCTGGCACCCGACTTCGCGACGCCGGTGATTCGCGAGGCGCTGGCGCTCCTGCTGTGCCTGTTTGCCGGTGGTCTGGCCATCTATGGCTACCTGCGCTGGCTGCGTAATGAAAGAGCGATGCGCCTGAAAGAGGATCTGCCCTATACCCGCAGCCTGCTGGTGATAAGCCTGATCCTTACTCTTGTCGCCGTGGTGGTGATGCTGCTGGTGCTTTATGCCGGATAGCCGCAAAGCCCGCCGTCAGGCTGACCCTGGGCTACAGCCTGAGCGCACGTCACTGGCCTGGTTTCGCACCTTGCTTGGCTACGGCGCGCTGATGGCGTTAGCGTTGAAGCATAATTGGCATCAGGCAGGCGCACTATTTTGGGTTTCGCTAGCCGTGTTGGCGGTTGTCGCCATCATCCTCTGGCGCTACACCCGCAATCGTAATGTAATGGACGTTAAGCACAGCGATTTTTCCCAGCCGGGCGCGGTGCGTGACAAATTTATGATCTCTCTCGCGGTGTTATCCCTCGCAATGTTGTTTGCTGTTACCCACATTCGCCAACTCATTATTTTTATCAGGGATTTAGCATGACAGGATGTCAGGTAATGGCCAAACCGGCCAGCTCTCGCTGTAACCTTAACTGCCGCTACTGTTTCTATATCGAAAAACCCGAACAGCCGATGATGGATGACACCACGCTGGAGCGATTTATCAGCCAGCACATCGCGGCGCAGCCGGGGCCGGAGGTTAGTTTTGCCTGGCAGGGCGGAGAACCTACGTTGTGCGGGCTGGCTTTTTTCCAGCGCGCGCTGGCGTTACAAAGGCAGTATGCCAATGGCAAAAAGATCCACAACGCCTTCCAGACCAATGGCCTGTTGCTCAACGATGAATGGTGTCGTTTTTTTCGCGAGAACGGCTGGTTGGTGGGAATTTCACTCGATGGCCCGGCGGACCTTCACGATGCCTGGCGCGTTAATCGCAGCGGCAAACCGACGCACCATAAGGTGATAAAGGCAATTGAGACGCTGACGAAACACGGCGTTGAGTTTAATCTGCTGGTGGTGGTTAATCGCCTGAATAGCCAGCAACCGCAGCGCTTGTATCGTTATCTCCGCGGCCTCGGCACGCCGTTTTTACAGTTTATTCCGCTGGTTGAGCGCAATGGTAGCGGCAAGCTCAGCGCTGAATCGGTCACCTCTGAGGACTGGGGTGCCTTTTTGACGGGCGTATTCGATCTCTGGGTACGTGAAGATATTGGCCGGGTTTATGTTCAGCTGTTTGACTCGACGCTTGGCGTCTGGAGAGGCTATCCGTCGCAGATGTGTGCATTCAGCGAAACCTGCGGCCATGCTTTTGCGCTGGAGGCTAACGGCGATCTCTACCAGTGCGATCACTACGTGTATCCCGAATATTATATCGGCAATATTCATCAACAGACGCTACAGGCGCTGAACGTGACGCCTGAGGCGATCGCTTTTGGGCAGCAAAAAAAACAAAGTCTGAAAGATGACTGCCGCCAGTGTCCAGTGCTTCAGTTTTGTCACGGCGATTGCCCAAAACACCGGCTGGCCAACGGCAAAAGCGCGCTTTGTCACGGCTATCGCCACTTTTTCACCTACAGCGCGCCATACATGAAAGCGATGCGTGACCTTCTCAAACAGCGCCGCTCACCGCGGGAATTGATGGCGATGTTAAGCCAGGCTTCATAAGCTTTTTCTGTTTGCCAGACGGGTCTGCCGGATGGCAAACAGGTCAAGGTCTCCGCTACGGATTCTGGTATCACTATCTCTTCACTGTGATGATGCATCTGGAGTCTCTATGCCGCTCGTGCTGCCCCGGGAAACGCACTTTCACCATCCGCTGGAAAGCGTGGTATTCCATTTCTGGAAACCGGAAAAAAATATCAGCCATGAACACACCCATGAATACTGCGAACTGTTTCTGGTGGGCAGCGGCAGCGGGATACACGTCATCAATGAAAAACCGTATCTGCTGAGTAGCGGTACGCTCTGCTACCTGAATCGCCAGGACTACCATCTGTTTGAAGAAATGAAAGCGTTACAGCAGGTGAATCTGCTTTATCTGGGGCGCGATAACTTCAACTTTATCAAGCAGATCGACTATCTCCTGCCGCAAGAGGATGAGAGTAACGTCTGG
This sequence comes from uncultured Kluyvera sp., assembly GCF_902485085.1. NCBI lineage: Bacteria > Pseudomonadati > Pseudomonadota > Gammaproteobacteria > Enterobacterales > Enterobacteriaceae > Kluyvera > uncultured Kluyvera sp. Next base: position 80,021 of record NZ_CABTJS010000168.1, on the reverse strand, counting down.
CAGGTGGACGTAGGCATTATGCAGCGGGTATTTGACCGTCTCGCCAGCCATAACGAAGCGGAGTTCAGCGACAAACTGCTGGCGGAAAGCCATAAAGAGATGATTTTTCTTGAAGTGCTGCACACTCTGAATCTGTGGCGCTATAAAACCCAGGATTTTCACTCCAGCGAAGACCGCATCAGCCAGGTGCTGATTCGCCTCAACGGCCAGTGGCAGCAGCCGCTCGACCTCGACGCGCTGTGCCACGAATTCGGTCTCTCCCGACGCACGCTCCAGCGTGGTTTCAGCGACTACACCGGCGTCTCTCCCCAGCAATATCTCGCCCGCGTGCGGCTATTGCAGTCACACTATCAGCTGCGTTTTACCAACGATTCGGTGAACGACATTGCGATTCGCTGCGGCTTTGGAGACGTTAGCTACTTTTCTCGGGTTTTTCGTCGTCAGTTTGGCGTTTCACCAAATCAGTGCCGTTAATCGGCCAGAGTGGGAGGTAATGCATAAAAAACGAATAAAAATAACACTAATAAATTTAAAAATAACATTTGCATCTTGCTGTTTATAAGAAATAAATTGTCATTTTATTCATCTGTAACAATAAAAGTACCAGCGATATAAATCGGTTTTGTGCCGCCCTTCACTTGTCGCTTTCTACCATACTACGCAGAATATATTTTGCCGCATTTCAGCGGAATATCACGCTTATAACGCCAGGGGAAAATGATGAAGAAGATCTTTTTATGCTGCGCAGCGGGCATGTCGACCAGTATGTTAGTAGAAAGAATGAAACAATCTGCCGCTAGCCGCGATATTGATGTGGATATTACCGCCGTCCCGGTTTCTGAATTCGATCAGATCATCGAAGAGGCCGACGTTATTTTGTTAGGCCCGCAGGTGAAATTCCAGCTTCAGCGTTTAGCGGCCGCCGCTGAGCCGCAGGGCGTGCCGGTGGCTGCTATTGATATGATGCAATATGGCTCGATGCAGGGCGATAAAGTTCTGGATCACGCGCTGTCTTTATTAGCCAAAGCACAATAAGGACGGGCCATGAAATACCATTTTCCTGATAATTTCTGGTGGGGCACCGCAACCAGCGCCACGCAATCTGAAGGCCGAATTCCCGGCGATGGCAAAGGCGATAATATCTGGGATTATGCCTCGCATCACTTTAACGAGCGCTTTTTCCAGGGCGTCACGGCGGATGATACCTCGACGTTTTATCAGCATTATCGGGAAGATATTCAGCGCGCTAAAGATATTGGTCTGAACTCCTTTCGCACCTCGCTCTCCTGGTCGCGGCTGATCCCCGACGGCGACGGTGAGGTCAATCAACAGGCGGTAGCGTTTTATAACGCCGTGATTGATGAATTGCTCGCGCATGGTATTGAACCCTTTATTAATCTCTACCACTTCGATATGCCGATGGCGCTACAGGAAAAGGGCGGCTTTGAAAATCGTGAAGTGATTGATGCCTTTGCCCGCTATGCGCGTATTTGCTACCAGCTGTTTGGCGATCGCGTCCGCTATTGGTTCACCTTTAACGAACCGTTAATTCCGGCAGAAGCAGGGTATTTACACCCTCGTCATTACCCCTATGTCACCGATTTCCGCCGCGCGGCACAGGTGTTGCACCACATTGTGCTGGCGCACTGTAAGGCGGTGGCCGCGTGGCGTGAATTGGGTCTCGACGGGCAGATTGGCATTATTATGGACGTTATTCCCGTCTACCCGCGCAGCGATACGCCGGAGGATTTACGGGCCGCCGCCATGGCTGACCTGTTTTATACCCGCAGCATTAATGAACCTATTTTATTGGGGAAATACCCGGACGAACTGGTGGCGATTCTACGCGAACATGATCGGTTGCCGGAATATTTAGCACAAGACTGTGCGCTTATCGCCAATACGCGTATCGACCTGCTAGGAATTAACTATTACCGTCCGCGTCGGGTAAAGGCGCGCGAAACGCCGCTGGCAGAGCCACACGGTTTTGTGCCGGAGCGCTTCTTTGAAGAATACATTATGCCGGGACGCAGAATGAATACCTCGCGCGGCATTGAGATTTATCCTGCGGCGCTTTATGACATCGCGATGGTGGTGAAAGAACGCTACGGCAATTTACCGTGGTTCGTTTCTGAAAACGGCATCGGTATTCAGGACGAAGAACAATTTATGGTGAACGGCCAGGTGCAGGACGATTACCGCATTGAATTCCTGAAAGAACATTTGGGCTATCTCCATCAGGCAATAGCTGACGGCAGCCATTGTCTGGGTTACCACATGTGGACGTTTATTGACTGCTGGTCGTGGCAAAACGCCTATAAAAATCGCTACGGATTCTATCGCCTTGATTTAGTCACCCAACAGCGGTCGCTGAAAAAATCCGGGCAATGGTTCTCAACGGTGATTGCCAATAACGGATTCGAGGGGGAGTAACATGTCTTACTTTGAACGGCTGGCGGAAAAAATGCTGCCGGTAGCGAATGCTATTGGCAATCAGCGCCATATGCAGGCTATTCGTAACGGCTTAATCTCTATTCTACCGCTGACGATTGTCGGTTCGTTTTTCGTTATTCTGCTGAATATCCCGATTAAAGGGTACATGGATTTTATCGCACCGTGGCGCGATATTCTTGATGTGCCTTTCCGCTTTACCGTCGGGCTGATGTCGCTGTACGCCGCGTTCACCATCGGCTCGTTTTTGGGCAAAAGCTATAAGCTCAACGACATTACCAGCGGCCTGCTGGCGATGCTCGCCACGCTGCTGATGATTGTTCCGGTCAATATTAAAGAGGGCGTTACCGTCGCCGGTGATGCGATTTCCGGGCGTTATATTCCGGTGGCTTCGCTGAGTTCACAGGGGCTGTTTGGGGCGATCATCTCCTCGCTGATTGCCATTGAAATCTATCGTTTTATTAAAGTGCGCAATATCGAAATTAAGATGCCCGCAGGCGTGCCGCCGGTGGTTGCCAGCTCCTTCTCGGCGCTGTTTCCGACGCTGGCGGTGGTGCTGATTTTCTGGGTTCCACGACACTTTTTAAACATCGATATCAACGCCATCATCAGCTACATCATCATGCCGTTGAAAGGCTTTATGACCGGCACCAACCTGTTCGGCGGTATCGTCACGCAGTTCTTTATCGACCTGTTCTGGGTCTTTGGTATTCACGGTCACGCCGTAATGGGGCCGCTGATTCGCCCGCTGTGGGATCAGGCGATTGTGCAGAATATGGAGTTATTCCAGGCCGGGACCAGCGCTTACGACCTGCCGAATATCTTCACTGAACAGTTCTTCCAGTGGTACGCGCAGATGGGCGGTACGGGATCGACGTTAGCACTGGTGGTGTTGTTCATCCGATCTAAAGTTATCTATCTGAAATCACTGGGTAAGTTGTCATTTATTCCCGGCCTGTTCAACATCAATGAACCGATGATTTTCGGCGCGCCGATCGTCATGAACCCGATACTGGCAGTGCCGTTTATCCTGGCGCCGATGGTCAACACGGTGGTGGTGTATCTCTTTACCATCAGTGGATTGATTCCGCGCATGATGGTGAAACCGCCGTTTACCATCCCGGCGCCGCTGGGGGCGCTTATCACCACCAACTGGAACCTGATTGCCTGCGGTCTGGTGTTTATCTGCTTCTTTATCTCGTTGGCTATCTACTACCCGTTCTTTAAGGTCTATGAGAAGAAAATGCTGGAAACGCAGCAGGCCCAGCAGGAAGAAGAGGAGAAGGCGAAGCTGCTGGCGGATGCCTGATAGGATCAAAGTGCGCGCCCGCCGCTGCCCTGGCAGGCGCGCTTTTATTAATTTTTGACTTCAATGACTTCCAGCAGCGTGGACCCGGTTTTTGCCTCGTGTGGCACATCGCGGAAAATAGGCAGTGATTCCCAGCGCAGCCAGTAGCGATTCTGCGGACTGTAGTCGCTGTTTTGCGCGGCGATCAACTGCACTTCCGCCTGCGGCGCAATACCCTGCTGCGGTTGTCGCAGCGCATCAGGCAGCGGTGAAATCAGCGGGCGTTTGCCCACCACCGTAAGCTCCCGGTCATCAATAATCCACACTCCGCTTCCGGCCCAAATAGAGGTCCACTCCACCTCAAGTTTGCCGTTGCCGATAGCGCGCGGCGCACTGAGCGTCACGTCTGGCGGAATCGACCCGCCGCCGTTAAAGTCCCAGCGGAATTCCCATTGGCTGATCTGCGTTTTTTGCCAGCGACCGGTGCCATCCGGGCGAGCCAGGTAGGCCTGCGACAATCCCCGGTCATCATAACGATGATAGATCAGAACCGGGCGCGCCTGATTATCAAAGCCCACTTCCTGCACCATATTAATCAGCCCGCCGCCGATGCCCGCATCGTCGACAATCTCGCCCTGATGGCGGGCAATGGGCAGCGTGAGCGGCGTGCCGTCTGATTTTTCCCAGTGCTGAAGGTCGCGGCTGCGTGCGTACGAGAGGTTATTGTTGGTTTCGCAGTGCGGCGTTTCGCGCCACATCCACACCATATGCCAGTAGCCGTCCGGCCCCAGCAGCGGCCGGCGGGCGTAGCCGTTGCGTGCGCCTTCTCCGTTGAGCAGCGGTGTCTCCAGCAGGCGCGACCACTGCTGACGCTCGGCGTCGAAAATGTTGTACAGGTCATCGCCATTACCGCTGCAACCGTCGCGATAGCGGAACAGCAGGCGGCCCTGCACGTCTTTGAAGAACACCGGATAGGTGGCCCGCGCTTCGCGTTCGCCGGTCATCGACGGCACGCACTCCAGGGTGGTGACGTCCAGCGGCGCGCGGCTTCTGAAGTAAATAAGCGGATCCACGTGCATATTGCCGGAAAGATGCAGGTATCCGGCGCTATCTACAGCCATCGTCAGATAATTGTGCGAATCAAACTCAGTGATATGTGAATAACGTTCACGCTCTGGCAGCCAGAGCCCCTCTGGTTGAAACGTCTGCCATGAGCCGTCGGGCAGCTCGCGCTGGCCCACGGTGATACGGTGTTCTGCGTCATACCAGGCGGCGAACTGGTGATTGCCGTGATTAATCAGACAGTAAAGTACGGTGAAATCTGCGCAGGCGTGAGCCACGGGCGCAACAACGATATCGGTCATCAGACGGTCTCCGGACGAGAAACAAACGATTTTTTACGGCGTAGGAAGAAGGCGGCTAGCACCAGCGCGCCAATAGGATGCAGGGTCGCACCGGCATAAATCGGCATCGAATAACCAAAGTGGTCGATAATGGTGCCGACAAAGCCGTTAAAGATAATGGAGGTCACCCCCCCCAGCGCGCTCATCACGCCGATAGCGGTGGCGATAGCTACGCGCGGTGCCAGCCCGCCCATCATGATGGTGGCCATACTGAGCCAGGCGGTGCACATAAAGTTAATCACCGTCATGATAGCCACCGCCGCGTAGGCGTTGCTGATGGACGGCAGCAGGAACACCAGCGGTGCCAGGCAGGTGACGGACCAGATAATGGTTAAGCGGGCGCGAGTTGCGTCCATACCGCGTGCCACCAGACGGTCAGAGGCCCAGCAGACCGCGAGCACACCAAACACGGCAACCAGCGGCGGCAGCCACATCAACTTGCCGACTTCCGCCAGCGTCAGGCCGATTTTTTCCTGCATAAAACCCACCTGCCAGTACTGGTAGAAGAACCAGAACGGATCAGTGAGCAAGCGAGCAATCAGCAGCGCCCAGATAGGTTTTGAGGTCAGCACCATCTTGTAGCGCTCAACCAGCGGCACGCTGACGGCGCTCACCTGCGCCGTGTCGTCGGCCGCAGGCGGCGTTTTACGGCTGGAGAGATACCACATCACCCCGACCACCACGCCTGCCATTGCTGGAATAAAGAACGCCCAGCGCCAACCGGTAGATATCGTCACCCAGGCGACAAACGGTGGCGCAAGAATCAGCCCTAATGACTGAATAATATTGGTGAGCTGGAAGGCGAAGGCGCGCTGCTCGGCGCGAAACCAGGTAAAGACCGCCAGCGTTAGCGCCGGTACGATCCCGGACTCCGCCAGCCCCAGCATCACGCGCCCGACAATAAGCCCGGTCATCGAGTGCGATAGACCGGTAATGAGCGTGGCAATCGACATCAGTACCATCAGCGCGCACAGCACATAGCGGCTACCGAAGCGATCGACGATGCCGCCGACGAAGAAATACATGAAAGTGTAGGGGATCATAAAGGCGCTGATCAGCACCGAATAATCACTATTATCGAGCCCCAGCTCCTGCATCAGCGTGGTTTTGAGGATGGAAACTATTTGCCGGTCGAGCGAAAAGAAAAACAGCACGCAGCCGAGGAGCAGAAGCAGTACCCAGATGAGCAGGGTAAAACCGCCGCGGCCGACCGATTTTTCAGCCTGTTGCATTGTGTTCTCCGGTTTATCGTAGGGATACGAGGTAAGTCGGAGTATATCGATGCCATTTCTTAACGTTGGTGGCAGGGGAGAGGAGTGTGACGTGCGGCAATACGCTTTGACCTGAGATGCCACAATAGGGGGAGAAGTGGCACGATTGTCATGCAGCAGCATCGCGTAATGGCGGCGATGCTGCTTGAGGTTAACGTGACTTAGCGTCCTTTCGCCAGGTACTGCGCCATTTCGGCTTCTGGTACCATGCCGCCGCCCGTCGCCCACACCAGATGGGTGGCGTGATTGAGCTGCTCTGCGCTGAAGCCATGCATCTGCTGGTAATCCGTGGAGGCGCAAACGTGCTGAGGGCCAGCCATGCCTGCCAGCGCCGACGGCTCAAGACGAATGCCTTCTTCCTGCGCCAGCCAGCCCAGCATGTCGTACAGGGTCTGGTCATCCAGCGTATAAAGACCGTCGAGCAGACGTTCCATCGCCCGGCCGACAAAGCCCGAGGCGCGACCGACCGCCAGCCCATCCGCCGCTGTCAGGTTATCGATGCCGATATCCTGCACGGAAATGGTATCGTGCAGCCCGGTGTAAATCCCCAGCAGCATGCACGGTGAATGAGTCGGTTCAGCGAAGAAGCAGTGTACGTTATCACCGAATGCCAGCTTCAGGCCAAACGCCACGCCGCCAGGGCCACCGCCGACGCCGCAAGGCAGGTAAACAAACAGTGGATGGTCTGAATCCACCGCGCGTCCCTGCTGCGCAAACTGCGCCTTCAGACGCTGACCGGCGACCGCATAGCCTAAAAATAGCGTGCGGGAATTTTCATCATCGATAAAGAAACAGTTTGGATCGGACTGCGCCGCCTTACGACCTTGTTCAACCGCCACGCCGTAATCTTCTTCGTACTCCACTACCGTTACGCCGTGGCTGCGCAGTTTGGCTTTTTTCCACGCGCGGGCGTCAGCGGACATATGCACCGTGACGTTAAAGCCGATGCGCGCGCTCATGATGCCAATCGACATCCCGAGGTTGCCGGTGGAGCCAACCGCGATGCTGTACTGGCTGAAAAACTGTTTGAACTCCGGCGAAAGCAGCACGCGGTAATCGTCTTTGGTGGTCAACAGACCGGCTTCCAGCGCCAGTTTTTCCGCATGGGTCAGTACTTCATAAATGCCGCCACGTGCTTTAATCGAGCCTGAAATCGGCAAATGACTGTCTTTCTTCAGCAGGAGTTCGCCGTTAATGTGCTGCCCGAACGCTTTTTCCAGCCGTTTTTGCATGGCCGGGATCGCGGCCAGCTCAGATTCGATAATGCCCCCGGTGGCGGCGGTTTCCGGGAAGGCCTGAGCCAGATACGGCGCGAAGCGCGTCAGACGAGCGTGGGCGTCCTGAACGTCGTGTTCGGTCAGGCCTACATACGGTAAACCTTCCGCAAGAAAGGTGGTGCCGGGGTTAAACCAGACCGTTTCCTTAAGAGCGACCAGGTCTTCCACTAAAGGATGCTGGGCGATAAGTGTTTGAATGTTTTCCATAGTCAGTCTCTTTGCGCTTAGATAATAAAGGAAAGCAGGAATGTGCATGCCAGTGCAATCACTGACGCGATAAATGTCGCAGTCGTATAGTATTTGAACGTCTCATTCAGGGTGGCACCACAGTACTGCTTCACCAGCCAGAAGAGGGAATCGGTGACGATCGTGCAGCCAATAGCGCCAGAACCGATGGCAATAGCGATGATCTCCGGGCTGACGTTAGGGTAGAGTGGCAGCATCGGTGCCACGATTGCCGTCGCACCCATCATCGCCACCGTGGCAGAACCTACCGCCGCGTGCAGAATCAGTGCAACCAGCCAGGCCAGCAGAATCGGGTGCATATGCATGTTCGAGAGGATCAGCGCGAGGGTATCCGCCAGCCCGCTGCTCTTGAGGATAGCGTTGAATGCGCCGCCTGCGCCGATAATCAGCAAAATGTTAGCAATGGAGCCAAAACCGTTTTCGGTGTGGGTCAGCAGCGCCCCCATACCGATGTGCTGGCGCAGGCCGAGAATGTAATAGGCCACGAAAACGGCGATAAACATCGCGGTGATCGGGTTACCAATAAACTCCAGCAGCGTATACACCGTGCTGCCTTTCGCCATGTTCAGTTCCGCGACGGTTTTCACCAGCATCAGGCCAATTGGTAGCAGTACGGTAAATAGCGTCGCGCCCAGCGATGGTAGCGTGCTTTCATCACGCACTTTCAGGTCGGAAAACTCAGCCGGTACTGGCTTAAACGGCAGACGATTACCGAGAAACTTCAGGTACAGCGGCCCGCCGATTAGCGATGCCATTAAGCCCACCAGTAAACCGTAGACAATCACGGTGCCAATGTCCGCGCCCAGCTTGTTAGCCACGAACAGCGCCGCCGGATGCGGTGGTACTACGCAGTGCACCGCCATCAGCGCGGTACACAGCGGGATCGCCAGCTTCAGCAGCGAAGTATTGGTCTTTTTGGCAATAGAGAATGCCAGTGGAATTAATAGCACCACGCCCACTTCAACGAACAGCGTGATCCCGCAAATCAGCCCGACCAGCACCATAATGACGTCGGCGGAAAGCCAGCGGCAGCGCTGTAGCGTCAGGCCGATGCGTTCGGCCGCGCCGGATACTTCCATCATTTTTCCGAGGATAGTCCCAAGGCCAATAACCGCCGCGAGGAAGCCCAGCGTGCCGCCGATGCCGTTCTCGATGGCATTGACCATATCCAGCGGCCCCATGCCCATCATTGTCCCCACGAAGAAACTGGCTAACAGCAGCGCCAGAAACGGGTGGAATTTGAACTTCACGATGGTCAAAACGATTAACACGATGCTTATCAGCAGCGTGCTCACAACCCAGATCTGAGAGTGCATAGCTCACCTTGCCCTGTGATTAATATGGGTTTATTGGACAAAAATAAGGCACCCGCTGACAAACGATATAAATCGTCCTTCACGTGAGCCAGATTGAATCAAGAGCGTGATTTACGTCTTATTACCGGTGATTTATGCGATATGAGTCATTCTGATTCATCTTTGTGCTGATTTTGTCGGTGATTTTTTTTACACTCCGGCGAAAAAAGGCAATACGGAGAGGAATATGGAACCCCTGCGCGAGGGCAGAAATCGTCTGCTGAATGGCTGGCAGCTATCAAAGCTGTATACCTTCGAAGTGGCGGCCCGGCATCAGTCGTTTGCGCTGGCGGCAGATGAACTGTCATTAAGCCCCAGCGCCGTCAGCCACCGTATTAACCAGTTGGAAGAGGAGCTGGGTATTCAGCTCTTTGTCCGCTCGCATCGTAAAGTAGAGCTCACTCACGAAGGTAAACGCGTGTTCTGGGCGCTGAAATCGTCGCTGGATACGCTCAACCAGGAGATTCTTGATATCAAGAATCAGGAGCTATCGGGGACGCTCACCGTCTACTCGCGGCCTTCTATCGCCCAGTGCTGGCTGGTTCCGGCGCTCGGCGACTTTACCCGCCGCTACCCGTCCATTTCACTGACCATCCTGACCGGCAACGACAACGTTAATTTACAGCGCGCTGGGGTCGACTTGGCTCTCTATTTTGACGATGCGCCTTCCGCACAGCTTGCGCACCACTTCCTGATGGATGAAGAAATTCTGCCGGTATGCAGCCCGGAATACGCCCGCCGCTACGCTCTGACCGGCTCGCTGGTGAACCTACCGCACTGTACGCGGCTGCACGACAGACAGGCGTGGAGCAACGACTCAGGGACCGACGAATGGCACAGCTGGGCGCAGCAGTATGCGGTGAATTTGCCGACATCGTCTGGCATTGGTTTCGATCGTTCTGATTTAGCGGTGATTGCGGCGATGAACCACATCGGCGTGGCGATGGGGCGAAAGCGGCTGGTGCAAAAGCGCCTCGACAGCGGGGAGCTGGTGGCTCCTTTCGGTGATAAGGCGCTGAAATGTCATCAGCATTATTACGTCACCACGCTGCCCGGCAGGCAGTGGCCGAAAATTGAGGCGTTTATTGGTTGGCTTCAGGAGCAGGTTAAATAGGCGTTTTATGCCGGGTGGCGGCTCCGCCTTACCCGGCCTACTCATGCCCAATGTAGGCCGGATAAGCGAAGCGCTATCAGGCAACGGTCGGACGTGATTACACCGCCTGACCCTGATGCGCAAAGCGCGACGCCAGCGGCAGCCAGCAGAGGAAAATCAGCAGCCCCATCAGCGTCATCAGCAGCCCGATGCTGGCCTGCCCGGTTTGCGGCATCATCGCCGACAGCCAGGCCAGCACGCCGGAACCAATGTTTTGCAGGCCGCCAACCAGCGCCCCGGCGGTACCGGCGAGGAACGGGAAGGGCTCCATCGCGCCGCTGGTCGCCAGCGGGAACAGCATCCCCGCGCCGAAGAAGAACAGCGCCGCAGGGACCAGCAGCGTCCAGATATTCATGACGCCGAGCAGACCCGGTATCCACATCATCACGCCCGCTGCCAGACAGCACACCACCGACTGCCACATCAGCGTCGGGAAGCGTTTTTTCGGCCGTCCGGCGAACCAGGCGCCAAAGAACGCTGCCGGAATCGGCAGAATAAACAGGATGCTGACCGTCATGCTGCTTAAGCCCAGCACGCCGCCCATCAGCACGCCGGAGCTGGCTTCAAACACCGCAATACCGGCCAGGCCGCCAATCAGCATCAGCAGGTAGCAGTTAAAGCCGCTGTTACCGAACAGCGTTTTGTAGTTGCTGATAAGCCGGGTTTTCGGTGCGCCGGTCGGGCGCGTTTCCGGCATCCAGCGCGCCATGCTGAAGGTGACGCCCGCGCAGAGCACCAGCAGAAAACCGTAGCAGGCACGCCAGTTGATGAGCGTCTCCAGCACGCCGCCAATCAGCGGTGCCAGCAGTGGACTCACCAGAATACCCATGTTTAACAGGCTGTTAGCGTGGCGAAGCTGACTGCCCTCATAGAGATCGCGCGGCAAGGTTCGCGCCATCACGCCGCCCACGCCGGTCCCCATCCCCTGCATCGCGCTGGCAATAATCAGCACCGTCAGGCTGTGCGTAGTGATAGCGACCAGCGTCGCCAGCATAAAAATCGACATCCCGACGAGGATCACCGGGCGGCGACCCACGCGGTCAGAAAGTGGGCCGTAGAACAGCTGTGAAACGCCATAGGTCAGCAGATAGGCCGCCATCACGCTCTGCACCGCCCCTTCGCGGACATTCAGGTCGTTCGCCATCTGCGCAATTGCGGGAATATAAATGGTTTGCGCCATCTGACCGACGGCGACGAGCAACACCAGCATCACCAGGATATTGACGTTTCTATCTCTTTTCATTTCGCTGATAACTTTATAAAAATTAGGTTTATAAGAATAAATGTCCAGGAATTGCGCTAAAAGCGAGAGGAATCTACCACAATGAGGTGACGATTTAATCATACGTCATGTAAATGAAATGTGTGATGCAGGCAGGATTTATACACGTAAACGGCAACAATAGTTGCCAGTTTAGTCAAGAGAGGCGTAACAGAATGGCACCCGCGGCGATACCGCCAGCGGCCAGCAGACGCAGCCCGGCCACCCGTTCTTTGAGCAGCAGCCAGGCAATCAGCGCGCCAAACAGAATCGAGCTTTCACGCAGCGCGGCGACCACCGCCAGCGGAGCCTGGGTCATCGCCCACAGCGCCAGACCGTAGGAGCCCATGGTCCCCATGCCGCCAAGAACGCCTTTCTTCCAGTGCTGCACCAGATAGCGAGACGCTTCACGACGGCGGGCGATCATCGCCCAGCACAGCAGGCTGGAGCCATTGAGGAAAAACGACCATAGCGTATAGCCCAGCGCGGTGCCCGACAGGCGCACGCCGGTGCCGTCGATCAGGGTGTAACCGGCAATAATCCAGGCGTTCAGCAGCGCTAACATCACGCCACGTTGCGAACCACCTCGGCCATTGAATGCCATGCAGAGGATCGCCGTACAGATAACCGCGATTCCGCACCACGCCAGCGTGGATAGATGGTCGCCAAGAAACAGCACGCTGATGATTGCTACCAGCAGCGGCGCGGTGCCGCGCATCAGCGGGTAGGTCTGGCTCATATCGGAAATCTGATAGGTCTTCGCCACCAGTACGGTGTAAATCACCTGCAAGACGGTGGAGACCACCATAAACGGCACGCTGGCGGCCGAGGGCGTTGGCGCAAAGGGTAAAAGCAGCAACGCGATGAGCGCGGCGGAGCCGGTGACGCCGATAGCCGAATAGAGTTTGTCGTTTCCTGCCTTAACAATGGCGTTCCAGCTGGCGTGTAAAAGTGCGGCAAACAGCAAAATGCAGAAAACAGAAAGCGTCATGATAATGCGTTGCTTAGGGAGATTTCACCAAAACTTAACACAACCCACGGGCGGTGACCAAGGCCAGAAATAGGGGATAAATGGGACAGCCTGGATAATTTCCCTGATCACGATAATGTGATCTTTGCTGCATTTTTGTGCGGATGGAAATATTTCCATTGTCAGCCCGGAAAAGCTGTGTTTGTATAAATTCACTAAACGAATTGAGAGAAGACCCTTAATGACCCCATCAATGCTGACTTCGACCCTACTAAAAACCGCGCTACCAGCCGCGGTGGTCGTCGTGCGTGTGGTGGTGGTCGTCGGCAATGCGCCGTAGGGTCAGGAACACACACGATTCCAAACCCCGCCGGCGCAAACCGGGCGGGGTTTTTAGTTTCTAGCCCCCTCCGGATAGTCGGCCTAGTTGAAAGGACTGGAGCATGGCAATTTCGGGCACAACATCACAGACAACGCGTTTTACCGGCGCGCAATTAATCGTTCATTTACTGGAACGTCAGGGTATTACCATGGTCACCGGCATTCCCGGCGGCACGGTTCTGCCGCTGTACGACGCCTTAAGCCAGAGCACCCAGATCCGTCATATTCTGGCGCGACACGAGCAGGGCGCGGGCTTTATTGCCCAGGGCATGGCGCGTACCCACGGTAAACCGGCGGTATGTATGGCCTGTAGCGGCCCCGGCGCCACCAACCTGGTGACCGCCATTGCTGATGCGCGCCTCGACTCGATTCCACTGGTGTGTATCACCGGTCAGGTGGCCTCCTCGTTAATCGGCACCGATGCCTTCCAGGAAGTCGACACCTACGGTATCTCTATCCCCATCACCAAACACAACTACTTAGTCCGTAACATCAATGAATTACCACAGGTTATTGCTGATGCCTTCCGGATTGCACAGTCTGGCCGCCCAGGCCCGGTGTGGATAGACATTCCTAAGGACGTTCAGACCGCGGAAATCGATATCAGCGAACTGCCGGAACCCGGTGGCCGCGCGGCAACGCCAGAATTCAGCGCCGAGAGCGTGAGCGCAGCGGCGGCGATGATCAACGCCGCACAGCGCCCGGTGCTCTATCTGGGCGGCGGCGTTATCAACGCGCCGGAACGCGTGCGTGAACTGGCGGAAAAAGCCAACCTGCCGACCACCATGACTCTGATGGCGCTGGGCATGCTGCCAAAAGCGCACCCGCTGTCGTTAGGCATGTTGGGGATGCACGGCGCGCGCAGCACCAACTTCATCCTGCAACAATCTGATTTGCTGGTGGTTTTAGGTGCGCGTTTTGATGACCGGGCGACCGGTAAAGTGGCGGAATTCTGCCCGAACGCGAAGATTATCCACGTTGATATCGACCGCGCAGAGTTGGGCAAAATCAAACAGGCACACGTGGCGATTCAGGCGGACGTGGACGACGTGCTGACCCAGCTGCTGCCGCAAATTGCCGCCCAGCCGCGTGACGCGTGGCGCGGTAAAGTGGCTGAGCTGCAACAAGAGTTCCCGGGCGCCATTCCTGAAGCGGGCGACCCGCTCAGCCACTACGGCCTGATTAACGCTGCGGCGGCCTGCGTTGACGACAAGGCAATTATTACCACCGACGTTGGTCAGCACCAGATGTGGGTGGCGCAGGCTTACCCGCTGAACCGTCCTCGCCAGTGGCTGACCTCCGGCGGCCTCGGCACCATGGGCTTTGGCCTGCCTGCGGCCATCGGCGCGGCGCTTGCGAACCCGGACAAAAAAGTGCTGTGCTTCTCCGGTGACGGCAGCCTGATGATGAACATTCAGGAGATGGCGACCGCGGCGGAAAATCAGCTGGATGTGAAAATCATCCTGATGAACAACCAGGCGCTGGGTCTGGTACACCAGCAGCAGAGCCTGTTCTACAAACAGGGCGTATTTGCCGCCACCTACCCAGGCATGATTAACTTTATGCAGATTGCCGCCGGTTTCGGTCTGGAAACCTGCGATTTGAACAATGAAGCAGACCCGCAGGCGGCGCTGCAGGCGATAATCAACCGTCCGGGCCCGGCGTTGATTCACGTGCGTATCGACGCAGAAGAAAAAGTGTATCCGATGGTGCCGCCGGGTGCGGCAAATACCGAAATGGTGGGGGAATAAGCCATGCAACAACAGACTCATGACAACGTTATTCTGGAACTCACCGTGCGCAACCACCCGGGCGTAATGACCCACGTCTGCGGGCTCTTTGCCCGTCGCGCCTTCAACGTGGAAGGCATTCTCTGTCTACCGATTCATGACAGTGATAAGAGCCGCATCTGGCTATTGGTCAACGACGATCAGCGACTAGAGCAGATGATTAGCCAGATAGACAAGCTGGAAGACGTGGTGAAAGTAACCCGCAACCAGTCCGACCCGTCGATGTTCAACAAGATAACCGTCTTCTTCGAGTAGTCCGCTCAAGACTTGAACAGTCGCGCGCTTATCGTTAAGGTAGGCGCGTTTTTTTACCCGCCAGGACAAACCCATGATCACCATAGCCCTTATCGACGACCACACTATCGTTCGCTCCGGCTTTGCCCAACTGCTTGGCCTTGAGCCTGATTTGCAGGTGGTCGCCGAGTTTGGTTCCGGGCGCGAAGCGCTGGCGGGGCTACCGGGGCGCGGCGTTCAGGTCTGTATCTGCGATATCTCCATGCCGGACATCTCCGGCCTTGAGCTGCTCGGCCAACTGCCGAAAGGCATGGCTACCATCATGCTCTCCGTTCACGATAGCCCGGCGCTGGTCGAGCAGGCGCTGAACGCGGGCGCGCGCGGATTTCTCTCCAAACGCTGTAGTCCGGACGAGCTGATTGCGGCGGTGCATACCGTGGCGACCGGTGGCTGCTACTTAACGCCGGATATCGCCGTCAAGCTGGCGGCGGGCCGTCAGGACCCGTTGACCAAGCGTGAACGTCAGGTGGCGGAAAAGCTGGCGCAGGGCCTGGCGGTGAAAGAGATTGCCGCCGAGCTGGGGCTGTCGCCGAAAACGGTACACGTTCATCGCGCTAACCTGATGGAAAAGCTGGGCGTCAGCAACGACGTGGAGCTGGCGCGCCGCATGTTTGACGGCTGGTGATGAATAGCGTCTTTTCGCGGTGTATTACCGTTGTCGCCTGTTTCTTTATCTTCTCCGCCGCGTGGTTCTGCCTGTGGAGTATCAGCCTGCACCTTGTGGAACGCCCGGAGCTGGCGGTGCTGCTGTTCCCGTTCGGCCTGCGTCTGGGGTTAATGCTGCAATGCCCGCGTGGCTACTGGCCGGTGCTGGTGGGCGCAGAGTGGCTGCTGATTTACTGGCTGGCGCAGGAAGTGGCGCTGAGCCACGCATTATTATTGATGACCGGAAGCGCGCTGACGTTACTGCCGGTAGCGCTGATTTCCCGCTATCGCCATCAGCGCGATTGGCGCACGCTGCTGCTCCAGGGGGCGGCGCTTACCGCGGCGGCGCTGCTGCAATCTTTACCCTGGCTGTGGCAAGGGGAGGCGGCGCTTAACGCCTTACTGCTGACTTTAACCGGCGGGCTGACGCTGGCCCCTATCTGCCTCGTGTTCTGGCACTACCTCACCAGCACCACCTGGCTGCCGCTTGGCCCGGCGCTGGTGTCGCAGCCGGTGAACTGGCGCGGGCGGCATCTGGTCTGGTATCTGCTGCTGTTTACCGTCAGCCTGTGGCTACAGCTCGGTTTGCCCGCAGAACTCTCGCGCTTTACCCCGTTTTGTCTCGCCTTACCGATTATCGCGCTGGCCTGGCACTACGGCTGGCAGGGGGCGCTGATCGCCACCCTGATGAACGCTATCGCCCTGATTGCCAGCCAGACCTGGCACGATCACCCCGTTGATTTACTGCTCTCGTTGCTGGCGCAAAGCCTGACCGGGCTGCTGCTCGGCGCGGGCATTCAGCGACTGCGCGAGCTAAACCAGTCGCTGCAAAACGAACTGGCGCGCAACCACCGGCTGGCGGAGCGCCTGCTGGAAACTGAAGAGAGCGTACGCCGCGACGTGGCGCGCGAGCTGCATGACGATATCGGCCAGACCATCACCGCCATTCGCACTCAGGCCGGGATCGTGCAGCGTCTGGCCCCGGAGAACGCGGACGTGAAGCAGAGCGGGGCGCATATTGAGCAGCTTTCGCTGGGCGTTTACGACGCCGTACGCCGCCTGCTGGGTCGGCTGCGCCCGCGCCAGCTCGACGACCTCTCATTGGAACAGGCCATTCGCTCGCTGATGCGCGAAATGGAGCTGGAAAGCCGGGGCATCGTCAGCCACCTCGACTGGCGAATTGATGAGTCAACGCTGAGCGAAAGCCAGCGGGTAACGCTGTTCCGCGTCTGTCAGGAAGGGCTCAACAACATTGTGAAGCACGCGAACGCCAGCGCGGTGACGCTACAGGGCTGGCAGCAGGATGAACGGCTGATGCTGGTGATGGAAGACGATGGCAGCGGCCTGCCACCGGGGTCGAATCAACAGGGCTTTGGCCTCACCGGCATGCGCGAACGCGTGACCGCGCTCGGCGGCTCGCTCACGATTTCCTGCATGCACGGCACGCGGGTCAGCGTCTCTTTGCCTCTGCGCTACGTGTAAGGAACGGCGATGTTTCAATTTCTCAAGGCTCCGGCCAACGCACCGCGCATCACCGATAAGCAGGAAGTGGATGCGCAATATCGCTACTGGCGGCGGCATATCCTGCTGACGATCTGGCTTGGCTACGCGCTGTTTTACTTCACCCGCAAAAGCTTCAACGCCGCGGTGCCGGAGATTCTCACCACCGGCGTACTGACCCGTAGCGATATCGGCCTGCTGGCGACGCTGTTTTACATCACCTACGGGCTGTCGAAGTTTATCTCCGGCATCGTCAGCGACCGCTCCAACGCCCGCTATTTTATGGGGATCGGGCTAATTGCCACCGGGGTGGTCAATATTCTGTTCGGCTTCTCCACTTCGTTATGGGCCTTCGCCCTGCTGTGGGCGCTGAACGCCTTCTTCCAGGGCTGGGGCGCGCCGGTCTGCGCCCGCTTGCTCACCGCCTGGTACTCGCGCAACGAGCGCGGCGGCTGGTGGGCTATCTGGAATACCGCGCATAACGTCGGTGGGGCGCTGATCCCTATCGTCATGGGGGCGGCAGCGCTGCACTACGGCTGGCGTGCGGGGATGACCATTGCGGGAACCATGGCGATTGTGGTTGGCCTGTTTCTCTGCTGGCGGCTGCGTGACAGGCCGCAGGCCATTGGTCTGCCGCCGATTGGCGACTGGCGGCACGACGAACTGGAGATAGCCCAACAGCAGGAAGGGGCCGGGTTGACGCGCAAAGAGATCTTCACCCGCTACGTGCTGCTCAACCCCTACATCTGGCTGCTGTCGCTGTGCTATGTGCTGGTGTACGTGGTGCGCGCGGCGATCAACGACTGGGGCAATTTATACATGTCCGAAACGCTGGGCGTTGATCTGGTGACGGCGAATACGGCGGTCACGATGTTTGAGCTAGGCGGGTTTATCGGCGCGCTGGTGGCGGGCTGGGGCTCAGACAAACTGTTTAACGGCAACCGTGGGCCGATGAACCTGATTTTCGCCGCCGGGATTTTACTCTCGGTGGGCTCGCTGTGGCTGATGCCGTTCGCCAGCTACGTGATGCAGGCGGCGTGTTTCTTCACCACCGGCTTCTTCGTCTTCGGCCCGCAGATGCTGATCGGCATGGCGGCGGCGGAGTGCTCGCACAAAGAGGCGGCGGGTGCCGCCACCGGTTTTGTTGGCCTGTTTGCCTACCTCGGCGCGTCGCTTTCCGGCTGGCCGCTGGCGAAGGTGATGGAAGTGTGGCACTGGACGGGCTTTTTCGTGGTGATCGCCATTGCCGCGGGCATCTCCGCGCTGCTGCTGCTGCCGTTCTTAAACGCCCAGGCGCCGCGAGAAGCGTGACCCGCTTCACCTTTCTAAGACGAATGACCTAAAACTAGGAAATTTTCCCGGTTTCACCTGGACGCTGTCTCAGGCCAGACGCGCCGCTGATTTTTACAATACCGGCTATCACGCAGGTATAAAAATCAGGAGATACCCATGCTGGCCTTCTTAAACCAGGTGCGCAAGCCGACCCTGGATCTGCCGCTCGAAGTGCGGCGCAAAATGTGGTTCAAACCGTTCATGCAGTCCTATCTGGTGGTCTTTATCGGCTACCTGACGATGTATCTGATTCGTAAGAACTTTAACATCGCGCAGAACGACATGATCTCCACCTACGGGCTGAGCATGACCCAGCTCGGGATGATTGGCCTCGGCTTCTCCATCACCTACGGCGTGGGTAAAACGCTGGTCTCCTACTATGCCGACGGTAAGAACACCAAGCAGTTCCTGCCGCTGATGCTGATCCTCTCCGCCATCTGTATGCTCGGCTTCAGCGCCAGCATGGGGCCGGGCTCAACCAGCCTGTTCCTGATGATTGCGTTCTACGGTCTGAGCGGTTTCTTCCAGAGTACCGGCGGCTCGTGCAGCTATTCGACCATCACCAAGTGGACGCCCCGCCGTAAGCGCGGTTCCTACCTCGGCATGTGGAATATCTCCCACAACCTCGGCGGTGCGGGCGCGGCAGGCGTGGCGCTGTTCGGTGCTAACGTTCTGTTCGATGGTCACGTTATCGGCATGTTTATCTTCCCGTCGATTATTGCGCTGATTGTTGGCTTTATCGGCCTGCGTTTTGGTAGCGACTCCCCGGAATCTTATGGCCTCGGCAAAGCGGAAGAGCTGTTCGGTGAAGAGATCAGCGAAGAGGACAAAGAGACCGAAGATAACGACATGACCAAGTGGCAGATCTTTGTTGAGTACGTGCTGAAAAACAAAGTTATCTGGCTGCTGTGCTTCTCCAACATCTTCCTGTACGTGGTGCGTATCGGTATTGACCAGTGGTCTACGGTCTACGCCTTCCAGGAGCTGAAGCTCTCTAAAGAGGTGGCGATTCAGGGCTTTACCCTGTTTGAAGTCGGCGCGCTGGTGGGCACCCTGCTGTGGGGCTGGCTCTCCGACCTCGCCAACGGTCGTCGTGCGCTGGTGGCCTGCGTGGCGCTGGCATTAATCATCGCCACGCTGGGCGTTTACCAGCATGCCAGCAACCAGTACGTCTATCTGGCGTCGCTGTTTGCCCTTGGCTTCCTGGTCTTCGGCCCGCAGCTGTTGATTGGCGTGGCAGCGGTTGGCTTCGTTCCTAAAAAAGCGATCGGCGCGGCCGATGGCATCAAAGGCACCTTTGCCTATCTGATTGGCGACAGCTTTGCCAAGCTGGGTCTGGGGATGATTGCCGACGGTACGCCAATCTTCGGCCTCACCGGCTGGGCGGGCACCTTCGCCGCGCTGGATACCGCCGCCATCGGCTGTATCTGCCTGATGGCCATCGTCGCGGTATTTGAAGAACGTAAAATTCGCCGTGAGAAGAAGATTCAGCAGTTAAAAATGGCGTAAGTGTGTTTGGTAACTTCTTTGCCCGGTTCTGCACCGGGCTTTTTTATGCCTGCTGGCTGGTCTCATGCAGCAATTCACGCAGCCACTGCTGCGCCGGGTCGCGATGTGTACGCTCGTGCCAGGCCATGCTTTTGGTAAAGCCGTGAATCGCCACCGGCGGCTCCTGCACGCAGATTGACGCGCGTGCGCTGGCAAGACGGCTCGGCACGACGGCAATCATTTCGCTGACGGCCAGCACTTCCGGCAGCACCAGGAAGCTGCTTACCGATAGCCCTACCCGGCGTTTGCGGCCGACTTTTGCCAGTGCGTCGTCGGTCACGCCCCAGAAACTCTCGCCCTCGTAAGAGACCAGAATATGCTCCAGCGCGCAAAAACGGTCGAGACTCAGCGGTGCTCGGGCATCGGGATGGTCGGCGCGCAGCATGCAGACATAACGTTCCTCATACAGCGTGCGGCTGTGCAGGTCGCCCGGCGTGGTGCTGGGGGTCAGCAGCGCGAGGTCGATTTTCCCCTGCTCAAACTGTGCGGTCAGCCGCTCCGGTTCAACGGGAATCACCCGTACGCGAATATTCGGCGCGCGCACCTTTAGCGCGGCGATAAACGGCACCACCACCGCTTTCAGCGCGTAGTCGGTGGCGGCGAGGGTGAAGGTGAAGTCGGCGGTGAGCGGGTCGAACCGGGCTGGCTGTAGCAGCATGTTGATATCGTTCAGGATCTGTTTGACCACCGGTGCCAACTGCTGGGCGCGCAGCGTCGGCACCATGCCGTGCGGGGCGCGGATAAACAGTGGATCGCCAAAATTATCCCGCAGCCGGGTCAACATTCCGCTGACGGCGGGCTGGGTCAGCGACAGCCGCGCGGCCGCTCGCGTCACGCTGCGTTCATCGAGCAGCGCATCCAGCGTTTTCAGCAGGTTGAGGTCGAGGGTTCTGAGATCCGGTTTCATCGGCGGCTTCCTTCAGGGAGGTAACGCACATTATGGCATGTTCGAATATCGACAGGGCGCGAAATCCCATTATTATGTCGAGGTTTAGCTAAGGTGAGAGCGTGCATGATCTGGTTGATTCTGGCCACCCTGGTGGTGGTGTTTGTTGTAGGATTTCGGATCCTGACCTCAAGTTCCCGACGGGCAATTCGCCGTCTCAGTGAGCGGCTCGGCATTACGCCAGAGCCGGTGGAGTCGATGGTAGACCAGCTAGGGAAAGCGCAGGGCGAAGAATATTTACACTATCTGGAGCGGCCGAACGAAGCGCATTTGCAGAACGCGGCGCAGATGCTGCTTATCTGGCAGGTGTGTATTGTCGACGGCAGCGAAGCCAACATGCTGAGCTGGCACCGACGGCTGCAAAAGGCCCGTCTGGCGGCACCGATTACCGACGCCCAGGTTCGCCTGGCGCTGAGCTTCCTGCGCGAGCTGGAGCCGGAAATCAGCGAGCTGAACGCCTTCCAGTACCGCTATAACGCGCTGTTCCATGATGAAAACGGCGTGCATTGGCTGCATTGATATCACGTTGAGTGATGTTGTTTATCAATATTGATGATTATATTTATATCACTCACGAGCGCATGATTTACCTCGTCAACACAATCACTCACGAGGTTCATCATGAAACAGTCCATGCAGCAAAGCGCAATCGTCTGGCCGGAAGGCTATCTGCCGGGTACCACCGACAACTTTGCCTCTAACGAAATCATCGTCAGCGGCCTGACCGCCAAACAGATTTGGGCACAGCTTGACGACACCACGCTGTGGCCAACCTACTACAGCAACGTAGCGGATATTCATTTTCACGACGGCAGCGGCCCGATGCTGAGCGCTAACGCCCGCTTTCGTTTCTCGACTTTCGGCTTCCCAATTGAAGCACAGATAACTGAATACGTCCCACCGGTCGACGGTGAAGCCGCGCGCATAGCCTGGCACGGCTGGGCGGAAGGCGATGCAACGACCCGTCTGGACGTGATCCACGCCTGGCTGTTCGAAGACCTTCCCGGCAACCGCGTACGCATCCTGACCCAGGAATCACAGGTTGGCGTCCCGGCGCAGGAGCTGGCGCGTACCGTGCCGAACCCGATGATCAACGGCCATCAAGAGTGGATTACCGGGCTGGTGAAATCGGCGCGCGGGGAGTGAGTTGGTGGGTGCCGGATAAGGCGAAGCCGCCACCCGGCACACTCATTACATCAATACTTTCAAACCGTGTTTTTGCACAACGCTCAGCAGCTTCAGCGACATCCCGCTCGGGCGTTTAGCGCCGGTTTCCCATTTTTGAACGGTGGATACGCTGGTATTCAGGTAACGGGCGAAAACGGGTTGGCTGACGTTAAGTTCTTCCCGCAATGCTTTTATTTCAAGTGGTTGCAGGTCTTTAACGCAGCTCAAGCAGGCCGTATCAAAACTGCGCATGGTTTCCTGAGGGATGGCATCCACGCTAAATAACCCAGAAGCCGCGCTATGAATGGCTTCGAAGGCTGGGCTTTTGAATTTAGTTTTTGCTGTCATGGAGCACCTCGACCAGTTCTTTGCTGTGAATTAACGCGGTTATTTGAGGAGCAGTGAGGCAAGCGTAGTGCTTTGCTAGCTCACGAAAGCCCGCCAATTCTCGATAGCTGATATTTGCCATATCCTGCTTGACGTAAAGGAAGGTGTAAAACCAGTGTTCTCCACCTTTCGCCAGAACGATTGCACGATCCCGGTTCTGATTGAGACGTTTTTTATAAACTCCGCCGCCGAGATTATCCGCTTTTCCCTGGAGCACAGCTTTAATCGCCTCGCTTAACTCATCGTCTTTTATCGCGTGGGATTTTGCTTCCCTATTGAACCACTTGGTTTTGAAGATTCGCATCGGTTTGACGTCCTGTCCCTAAAAGTATAGCACTTAGTGCCATGTTATGCGTGAGTCGTTATTCTTGCACGCATGAACAAAGTCATATTTCTCAATGCTCGAGCCGCTTCGCAAAATGCTATGCAACGAGTTGTCGCTGGGAAGGGAATTCCTTGCTTTAATAGCCAGTAAGCTATAATTTATTGATAGCTTATTGGCTATGAGGGATCGCAGATGTGGTCGGTGGAAACAACGGATGTTTTCGACAGTTGGTTTGAGGAACAGGCCGAAGCCTTGAGGGAAGATGTGCTTGCAGCGATGGTGATTTTATCCGAGTACGGACCGCAGTTGTCGCGCCCGTTTGCGGATACGGTTAATGGCTCCGCTTTTTCAAATATGAAAGAGCTTCGTATACAGCATCAGGGAAATCCCATTCGGGCCTTTTTTGCGTTTGATCCTTCTCGCTGCGCCATCGTGCTATGTGCAGGAGATAAAACAGGATTAAACGAAAGACGGTTTTATAAAGAGATGATCAAACTTGCTGACGCCGAGTACCGTAATCACCTGAATAAGTGAGGAGTAATGATGGCGACCCTTAAAGAGCTAATGGCTAAACAGAGCCCGGAAAGTCAGGCGCGAATTGCTGAAAAAGTCGAAGCGTTACGCCAGACCGTCACGTTAAGCATGTTGCGTGAAGAGCTCAACCTGTCTCAGGCGGAGTTGGCTGCCGCAATGGGCGTAAAACAGCCCACCGTGGCGAAGATGGAGCAGGCGGAAAACGATCCTCGCTTGTCGACACTGAGGCGTTACGTCGCTGCACTCGGCGGTGAGATCAGCATTGATGTCACGCTGCCAACGGGAAAGAAGATAGCGTTTCATCTTTAACCGTTGCCAAAACGTTAAATCCATCACACTTAAAATGTTACACTGCGCACCCTTTCAGCAAAAACACCGCGCAGGTAACAAGAAATGAGTGAGCATAGTGAAGAGAAGCCCCGCACAGAGGGCGTTCTGCGGCCGAACTGGTCGGCGGTTTTTGCCGTGGCGTTTTGTGTGGCCTGTCTGATTACCGTGGAATTTTTACCGGTCAGCCTGCTGACCCCGATGGCGGAAGACCTGGGCATTTCAGAAGGCGTCGCCGGTCAGTCGGTCACCGTGACGGCGTTTGTCGCCATGTTCTCCAGCCTGTTTGTCACGCAGATTATCGGCAGCCTTGACCGTCGCTACGTGGTGATTTTGTTCTCCATTCTGTTGACGCTTTCCTGCCTGCTGGTGTCGTTTGCTAACTCGTTTACGCTGTTGCTGATGGGCCGCGCCTGTCTGGGTCTGGCGCTGGGCGGGTTCTGGGCGATGTCGGCTTCGCTGACGATGCGGCTTGTACCGGCGCGTACGGTGCCGAAAGCGCTGTCGGTTATCTTTGGCGCGGTCTCTATCGCGCTGGTGATTGCCGCACCGCTCGGCAGCTTCCTGGGCGGCATTATTGGCTGGCGCAACGTGTTTAATGCCGCGGCGGTAATGGGCGTACTATGCATCTTTTGGGTGCTGAAAGCGCTGCCGTCGCTGCCGGGTGAACCGGCGCACCAGAAGCAGAATATGTTTAGCCTGCTGCAACGCCCCGGCGTTATGGCGGGGATGATCGCCATTTTCATGTCCTTTGCCGGGCAGTTCGCCTTCTTCACCTATATTCGCCCAATCTATATGAATCTGGCGGGATTTGGCGTGGATGGCCTGACCTTAGTTCTGCTGAGCTTCGGGATTGCCAGCTTTGTCGGCACGTCGTTCTCGGCGGTTATCCTTAAGCATTCGGTTAAGCTGGCGCTGGCCGGTGCGCCGCTGATTCTGGCACTAAGTGCGCTGGCGCTGGCGCTATGGGGAAGCGAAAAGGCGGTGGCGGCAGGTATTGCTATTATCTGGGGGTTAGCGTTCGCGCTGGTGCCGGTAGGCTGGTCGACGTGGATCACCCGTTCGCTGGCCGACCAGGCAGAGAAAGCTGGTTCGATCCAGGTTGCGGTTATCCAGCTGGCGAATACCTGCGGCGCGGCGATTGGCGGTTTGGCGCTGGATCGTCTGGGGCTGACGTCGCCGCTGATGATTTCCGGGGCGCTGATGCTGCTGACTGCGCTGCTGGTGACGGTGAAAGTGCGGATTAAATAACCATGCTGTTGCCGGATGAGGCCCGGGTGCCTCCCCGGGGTCGGCATAAATGCCTCGCCCGGGCTACGGGCTCATCCATGTAGCCCGGCCAAGCGAAGCGCCGCCGGGAACGGCGCTGATGTTGCCTGTTTACGGGCGTTCGCCCTTCGCCAGACGCGCATTAATCTCGGCAATTACGCCCGGTAAATCCGCCAGCGAATCCACCACGTAATGCGCCCCGGCGGCATACAGCTTGCTGGCCGCATGCTCGCGGCGGGTGGCAATCTCTGCAACAGGCATCGCCTGATACTCTTCCCACGTCGCCCCGAACTCATTGCCCGACACCGCAAGACCCACGGTCCACATCCCGGCGTTAAGCCCTTCGGTAATGCCCGGCGCGGCATCGTCTACCTTCACGCAGCGGCTGACCGCATCGATACCCAGCGTAATCACGTTTTGCAGCGCCATCCACGGCCCCGGACGCCCGCCCGCCGCGAGATCGTCGGTGGCGACCCAGCAATCCGGCGCGTAGCCGTGCTCGGCGGCGGCAGGCACAAGGCGTTCCATTACCGCACGCGGGTAGCCGGAGCAGGAGCCAATCTTGATACCGGCGTTACGCAGTGCCGCAATCGTGTCGATAACCCCGGCGATCGGTGTGGAAAAATCGACAACTTTGGCAATTTGCAGCGGCATAAAGGTGGCATAAATCTCATCGATATCCGCCGCGTTCATGGCACGGCCAAACTTCGCCTGCCAGCGGGCATCGACGGACGGAAGTTTGCCCAGCGCTTCAATATGTTGCCACTTGCCAAGCCCCATCGGCACGCGTGCTTCGGCAAGCGTTATCTCCACGCCAAACGCGCGACGAAAAGCCTCGACAAAAATCTGCGTCGGTGCGAAAGAGCCAAAATCGACGGTGGTACCCGCCCAATCGAGAATAACAGCGTTAATGCGGTTCATGATGGCTCCTTATTTTGTCCAGTACATCGCATTGCGAACGGCGGTCAGCAGGGCGGCGATATCGGTGTCGTACACCTCGCCAATGTTGCCGATACGGAAGCAGTCGCTCTGTGACACCTTGCCAGGATAGATAACAAACCCCTGATCTTTCAGGCGGCTATAAAATTCTTTAAAGCGGTACTGTGGGTTCTCGGGTGAATAGAACGCGGTGATGATCGGCGAATGCAGCGCATCGTCCAGCAGGGTGGTAAAGCCCAATTCCCGCATACCGGCAACCAGGCTGCGCTGGTTTTGCTGATAGCGCTGATAACGCGCTGCCACGCCGCCTTCTTCCGCCAGCTCTTTCAGCGCCTGAGCAAACGCCAGTACGGTGTGGGTTGGTGAGGTGAAGCGCCATTTGCCGTGGTTATCTTCCATGCAGCGCCACTGGGCGTAGAGATCCAGCGATAGCGAGCGGGAGCGGCCTTTGCACGCGGCGAGCTTGTCCGCGCGGGCAATCACGAAGGCAAAGCCCGGCACGCCCTGAATGCATTTGTTGGCAGAGCTAATCAGAAAATCGATATTCAGCTCGGCAATGTCCATCGGAATACCGCCGAAGCTGCTCATCGCATCCACAATGTAGGTTTTGCCGTACTGACGAGCCAGCGCGCCGACTTCGTCAATCGGGTTGAGCATCCCGGTGGTGGTTTCGCTGTGCACCATCGCGATATGGGTGATCGCCGGGTCGGCCTTGAGGATCTCAGCGATCGCCTGTACGTCCGGGCGGGAAACTTCGCCGCAGTCATAGGCGTGATGGGCGATATCCATCATCCCCGCCATCTCCACCATACGGGCACCGTAGGCGCCGTTGCTGACAATCAGCACCTTGTCCTGCTTGCCGAGCGCGCTGCCCAGCACCGCTTCCACGGCGTAGCTGCCGCTGCCTTGCAGGAGCACGGAGGTGTAGCCTTCAGCGGCCGTCGCCAGCGCGGTCAGCTGCTGGCGGATAGATTCCACCACGCCGATATTGTAATCATCGTCCCAGGTGCAGCTATCGAACAGCATCGCTTCCTTCACGGTGCGAGAGGTGGTCAGTGGGCCAGGGGTCAGCAGCAGATAGTTACGCGAAGTCATGTTATTTACCTTTGGTCTATACCAGATTTGCATTTATCATGACGATCTTTTCGGCAAAGGGTCAAAGGGAAAATGGCTCTGCAACAAAAAATTCATCTGCGTCTGTATAATGGCGGCAGAGAAAAGTGACAGCGAGTGACTATGAAAGCGATTCCGGGCGATGTCCCACAGTACCTGTTGATCAAGGCGCAGCTTCAGGCGCGCATCCAGAGCGGTGCGTTGAAAAGCGGCGATAAGCTGCCGTCTGAGCGGGAACTGTGCGCTATCTTCAACACCACGCGTATTACCATTCGCGAAAGCCTGGCGCAGCTGGAGGCCAGCGGGCTTATCTGGCGCGCTGACCGTCGCGGCTGGTTTGTCACCCCGGAACGCCTGTGGCTGGACCCGACCCAGAACACCAACTTCCACAAGCTATGCCGTGAGCAGGGCCGTGAGCCGAAAACGGCGCTGTTGAGCGGCGTGCTGACCACCGTGCCGGTAGAGGCGATGGAGCCGTTGCAGCTCCAGCCGTTTGATCAGATCTACCTGCTGACCCGTCTGCGCTACGCCGACGGTCGCGCGGTCTGCTACAGCGAAAACCACTGTCTGCCCGCCCGCGTGCCGGAGCTGTTGCAGTACGATCTCAACGGCAGCCTGACCGAGGTGTACGAATCGCACTACAACCTTGTCTATACCAGCATGCATCTGTCGTTCTACCCGACCGCGATGCCAGCGCAGGCCGCGCAGGCACTGGGAGTGATGGAAGGGCGCCCGGCGCTGTTGCTGCGCCGTCTAA
This sequence comes from uncultured Kluyvera sp., assembly GCF_902485085.1. Lineage (NCBI taxonomy): Bacteria > Pseudomonadati > Pseudomonadota > Gammaproteobacteria > Enterobacterales > Enterobacteriaceae > Kluyvera > uncultured Kluyvera sp. The sequence goes on along the minus strand of NZ_CABTJS010000168.1, from coordinate 52,092 downwards.
ACTACGATCAGCACGGGCGCGTGCTCGATCTGGATATCGAATACTGGCGTCACGATAGCCTGCGTATTGAGGTGGATACCCACTAACCGCTGCTTGCCGGATGGCGTCGCTGCGCGCCTTATCCGGCCTACAAACCGCATCGCCCGAACAAATTGCACCATCCTGTAGGCCGGATAAGCGCAGCGCCATCCGGCATTCAACAAATCCTTCATCGTATTGTCACAAAAGCCGTTTAGCGTAAAAAGCAAATCTGGTATAGGCCAGAAACACAAAACGCACGCTATGAGGCTAACACGATGAAACTTTCCCGACTTGCTCTGCTGTCTGTTTTCGCCCTCGCCAGCGCCCCGACATGGGCGGAATCGGTGGTCACGGTTTACTCCATCGACGGGCTGCACGATGGCGACAACAGCTGGTATCAGGCGCAGTTCGACGCGTTCACCAAAGCGACCGGCATTACCGTACGCTACGTTGAAGGCGGTGGCGGCGTGGTGGTTGAGCGCCTGGCGAAAGAGCGCACCAACCCGCAGGCCGACGTGCTGGTGACTGCGCCGCCGTTCATTCAGCGCGCCGCGTCTGAAAAACTGCTGGCGAGTTTTAAAACCGACGCCGCCAGTGCGATTCCGGATGCCAACGACTTCTATTCGCCGCTGGTGAAGAACTACCTGAGCTTTATCTACAATGGCAAGGTGCTGAAAACCGCCCCGGCGAGCTGGCAGGATCTGCTCGATGGTAAATTCAAAAACAAACTCCAATACTCTACGCCGGGTCAGGCCGCTGACGGCACGGCGGTGATGCTGCAAGCCTTCCACAGCTTCGGCAGCAAAGACGCCGGGTTTGATTACCTCGGCAAGCTACAGGCCAACAACGTCGGGCCATCTGCCTCTACCGGCAAGCTGACCGCGCTGGTCAATAAAGGCGAACTGTATGTGGCAAACGGCGACCTGCAGATGAACCTCGCGCAGATGGAACGTAACCCGAACGTGAAAATCTTCTGGCCGGCAAACGACAAAGGCGAGCGCAGCGCGCTGGCTATCCCGTACGTGGTTGGCTTAGTCCAGGGCGCGCCGGAGAGTGAAAACGGCAAAAAGCTGATTAATTTCCTGCTGAGTAAAGAGGCGCAAACCAGCGTCAGCGCACTCTCCTGGGGGATGCCTGTGCGTAGCGACGTGACGCCGAGCGACGACCACTACAAAGCGGCAACCGCCGCGATGGCGGGTGTGCAGAGCTGGCAGCCAAACTGGGATGACGTTGCTGTCTCGCTGTCGGCAGACATCTCCCGCTGGCATAAAGTGACCGATAGCGAGTAAGTCTGATGCTGATGAAAACGACCGCCATTCCGACCCCTGCCCTGCAGGGGACCTCGGGGATAGTCCTCGACTCGCTGCGCGTGGCGTACCACGGTAATGTGGTGCTTAAACCGCTCTCTTTGACGATTGAACCCGGCGAAGTACTGGCGCTGATTGGCCCTTCCGGCTCCGGAAAAACCACGGTGCTGCGCGCGGTGGCGGGCTTTGTCCAGCCTGCGGGCGGTCGCATTCTTATCGGCGATACGGATGTGACCCAGCTTCCGCCTTACAAGCGCGGGCTGGCGATGGTGGTGCAGAACTACGCGCTGTTCCCGCATATGAAGGTGGAAGATAACGTCGCCTTCGGCCTGCGGGCACAAAAGCAGCCCAAGGCGCTGATTAATGAACGCGTGACCCAGGCGCTGAAAACGGTCGGCATGAGCGATTACGCCACCCGTTATCCGCATCAGCTTTCCGGCGGCCAGCAGCAGCGCGTGGCAATTGCCCGCGCCATTGCCGTGCGCCCACGGGTGCTGCTGCTGGATGAACCGCTCTCGGCGCTGGACGCGCAGATTCGCCACAACATGGTGGAAGAAATCGCCCGCCTGCACCGTGAACTGCCGGAACTCACCATTCTCTACGTCACCCACGACCAGACCGAAGCGCTCACCCTGGCAGATAAAATCGGCATCATGAAGGACGGCTCGATGATCGCCCACGGCGAAACCCGCACGCTGTATCGTCATCCGCCGAATCGCTTTGCCGCCGAGTTTTTAGGCCGCGCCAATATTCTCTCCGCCACGGCGCTAGGCATCACGGATGCGCCAGGGCTGGTGGACGTGAGCTGCGGCGGCACGGTAATCCGCGCCTTCAGCCAGGGCAGCCACCACGGCTATAACAAGCTGCTGTGCATTCGCCCGCAGCACCTGAGCCTGACGCCGCGCTCCGCCGCTAGCAACCGCTTTAACGCCACGCTGCAATCGCTGCACTGGCAGGGCGATCTCACCCATCTGCTGTGCGATGTGGCGGGTGAAGCGGTGCGTATCGTCCTGACGCACGTGGACCCGCTGCCGAAGCCCGGCGATAAGCTGGCGCTGTGGTTTGAACCCGATGACGCGGTTTTGATTGAGGTATAACGATGTCGCTCTCTCTGACCCAGACCAAACCGCTGCCCAACCTGCGCCCAATGTTATGGCTGCTGTTGCCGCTGCTGGTGTTGACCACGCTGTTCTTCTGGCCTCTGTCGCTTATCGTCGAGCAGGCGCTGCGCGACGTCAACGGCAATGTCGGTCTGGACATCTTCTGGCAGGTGGTGGGCTCCCGGCGCTTTGTCAGCGCGCTGATGAACACCCTGCAAATTGCGCTGACCGCCACCGCAGGCTGTCTGCTACTGGGCAGCGTGCTGTCGCTGATTCTGGTGTTTATCCCATTTCCCGGCAGCGAACTGATTGGTCGGGTGGTGGACACCTTTATCGCGTTGCCCACGTTTCTGATTACCCTGGCCTTCACCTTTATTTATGGCTCGGCGGGGCTGCTCAACGGCACGCTGATGCATCTGTTCGCCTTCGACCTGCCGCCGGTCGATTTCCTCTATTCGATGCAGGGCGTGATTCTGGCGGAGATCACCGTCTTCACGCCGCTGGTGATGCGCCCGCTGATGGCGGCGCTGCGCCAGATTGATAAAAGCCAGCTTGAGGCGGCCAGTATTCTCGGCGCGCACCCGCTGCGGGTAATTGCGCAGGTGATTTTTCCGGCGGCGCTACCGGCACTGATGGCGGGCGGCAGTCTGTGTCTGCTGCTAACCACCAACGAGTTCGGCATCGTGCTGTTTATCGGCGCGAAAGGGGTTAATACGCTACCGATGATGGTTTACAGCAAAGCGATTCTGGAATCTGACTACAGCGTCGCCTGTATGATCGCGTTGATTAACATTGTGCTGTCGCTGGGGCTGTTCTCGCTCTATCGCCTGGCGGCCGCGCGCACGGGCGTAAGGGGTTAACCATGTTGATTTGGTCGCGCAAAGGGCGCGTCGCGGCAGGCATAGTGGCTACCACGCTTGCTAGCGTCTTCTTTTTCCTGCCGCTGGCGGTGATTTTAATGTCCAGCCTGAGCCAGCAGTGGAACGGCATTCTCCCGAGCGGCTTCACGCTGAACCACTTTGTGAATGCCTTTCGCGGCGCGGCGTGGGATGCGCTGCTCGCCAGCCTGATTATCGGTTTTTGCGCCAGCCTGTTTGCGCTGCTATGTGGCGTCTGGGCGGCGCTGGCGCTGCGCCAGTACGGCGGTAAGGTGCAAAAGGGGCTGAGTATGCTGTTCTACTTGCCGAGCGCCATTCCTTCGGTCTCCGTCGGACTTGGCATTCTGGTGGCCTTCAGCCAGGGGCCGCTGCAGATGAACGGCACGCTGTGGATTGTGCTGGTGGCGCACTTTGTGCTGATCTCCGCGTTCACCTTTAGCAACGTTTCCACTGGGCTGGCGCGGGTTTCCGCCGATATTGAAAACGTCGCTTCAAGTCTTGGCGCATCGCCGTGGTATCGCCTGCGCCACGTCACGCTGCCGTTGCTGATGCCGTGGATGTTGTCGGCGTTGGCGTTGAGTCTGTCGCTATCGATGGGGGAGTTGGGCGCGACGATGATGATTTACCCGCCGGGCTGGACTACGCTGCCGGTGGCTATTTTTAGCCTGACCGATCGCGGCAATATCGCCGACGGCGCGGCGCTGACCATCGTGCTGGTGGCGATGACGCTGCTGTTGATGATGAAGCTGGAGCGCGTGGCGAAGCGGTTGGGGCAGAAATAAAAACCCTCACCCCAGCCCTCTCCCTTAAAAAGGGAGAGGGAGCACATTGGTGCCGCTGATAAGCTCGGCAGGAAAATCCTGCACAAAACGATCCCCTCGCCCCTTTGGGGAGAGGGTTAGGGTGAGGGGAAAAAGAGGGCACATCAACAAAGAAGGTCCCCCTCTCCCCCTTTAGGGAGAAGGTGAGAGTGAGGGGTGTATGTTGGCTCGAAAGTCAAACCCTCACCCCAACCCTCCCCGTAAAAGAGGAGAGAGGGTTTATCACGCTAACTTAGAACCAGGCTTCAAACATCCCGCCGAAGTTTAGTGAATCCAACTGCTCGTCCTGCGTTCCGTTCACCTTCGCCGTACGCTTGTTATCTACCTGACCACCGGTCACGTAGAAGCGCAGCATTGGACGGAATTCCGGCCCCATACCAATCGCGATGTTCTGCGACAGCGTCAGTTTCCAGCCGTGGTTATCACCGCCCTGATCGTAATCTACGCGCTGGTAGCCCGCTTCCAGCCAGGTGGAGTGCACGTCGTTCCAGAAGTACATTGGACGAACAATGGCGCCGTAGTTTTTACGGTTATCGGTGTTGTCTTTGCTGTTGTCATAGTCGTGGAAGGCCAACAGGTATTCCACCTGCGCCTGCTGGGTGAACTTATAGTTACCCTCGAAGCTGGCGTAGATAGCGGTCAGGCCGTCGGTTTTGTTAAACACGCTGTTATCCGAGTTATCGGAGTAGCGCAGGATAACCTTGTTCACGCCGCTGTCGTCGCTGTTGGTGTGGCTTAACAGCAGGCCGCCCTGCCAGGCATCCAGCTGCTGGTCGTTATCCACCGCTTTGGAGTCGAAGCCGTAGTTGGCGTAAACCTCAACGTCAATCGGGCCTGCTTTGATGTTGTGGGTTTTGGTGGTCAGCGCGTAGTGGCCGTTATCGCCGGTATCAGAGTTACCGGTACAGGTGATGCGCGATGGGTTGGACTCATCGGCCATCACTTCCGGGCTACAGGATTTCACCTGTGCCACGGTGGCAACGTCGAACTGCACGCCGCCGACGTCAAAGTTTTTCACCCCTGCGCCCTGGCCGTCGTGGTTCATCCAGAAGTAGTCGTTGATTCCCTGTTGCGGACGCTGGTGGAAGTCGCGGCCTGCCCAGATATAGGCGTTAGGGTTCGATTCCAGCACGTTGGTCACGCCAACGTAGGCTTTTTTCAGGTTAACTTCGTCACTCCAGTGGTCGAACATAACGTTGATATCCCAGATAGCGCCCTTGCTGCTCTTAAAGGCTTTGGTTAACTGGAATTCACCGCCGTTCCCTTCGTTACCCAGACGGCCAATAGCCGAGGCACCGTTATAGGAGCCGTCCACGCCGACGTATTTCTGGTCGCCTGCCTGGAAGTGTGCGCCGTAACGCGCGTAGCCGCTGAACTTCAGACCAAACGGCACCGCCATGTCTGGCGTCTGCGCGGCGCTTTGTGGGTTGGTTTCCAGATCCACCTTTTTAGCCTGGGCGGCATCCATTTTGGCCTGGCGGTCAGCCAGGGCTTTATCGACGGCCTTGGCCACAATAGCGTCGATTTGTTCCTGAGTAAATTCTTGTGCCATTACAGAGGAAAGCGGGCAAAGTGCGGCAATAACCGCCATAGCTAAAGGAAGTTTTTTTACAGTTTTCATGGTTATCTCAAATTAATTAATTATATTTTCAGACAATAACCATCTCGTTCGGGTGGATATTCGCTATCGCCACCAGAACAAGCTGATTTTATATTTTATGGTGTAGGGTACAATTAAATTATTAGCGTAATTAACGTCTCCGTAGTTAAATGAAATTAAATATCAACGTTGATAAAGGTGAATAATTTCTTCAGAAAGCTCACGAGCGAGTAATGAGTTCATTAAGTGGTCCTGCGCGTGAACCATAATTAAGGTCATGGGCTGCCGCGCTTCACCTGCATCCTGCTCGATAAGCTTGGTTTGCATATGGTGCGCCTGACGGGCGTAGCCATCGGCTTCCCGCAGAAGATTTCTGGCTTCCTCCATTTCGCCCTGGCGCGCGGCGTGCAGCGCTTCGAAACATAGCGATCGGGACTGGCCTGCGTTAATGATTATTTCCATTACCGCGTCCTCTAACCTAACCATAATAAGATCCCCTAACTATTTAAAGTCATAATAAGAACAGGGCGGAAATAATATATTAATGCTTAATGTTAAATTAATCTGATTTAACTAACGGTTTCCGCTAATGGCGATGCCGTTTTTAATTTCTGCTCTTCAGTTTTCATTAATGAACGCTCGTAGGCGCGCAGGAATGGTAAATACATGGCCGCAGAGACCAGCATACAGATAACGCACATCACCACCGGACTTAATGCCCAGTTTGCCGCCCAGGAAGCACCGATAGGCGCAGGCGTGGTCCACGGCGTCAGCGAAACCACCTGTGCCAGCCAGCCAAGACGGGTAGCGGTATAGGCGAGAACGGCGTTAACCATTGGAATACAGACAAACGGAATAAACATCATCGGGTTCATAATAATCGGCGCGCCGAACAGAATCGGTTCGTTGATATTAAAGAAGCTTGGGACGACGCCCATTTTACCGATGGTACGCAGGTGCGCGACGCGGCTACGCAGCAGCAGGAACGCCAGCGGTAAGGTACAGCCTACGCCGCCAATCAGCAGGTAGTGATCCCAGAAACCTTGCAGGTAGACGTGCGGCAGAACGGTGCCCGCAGCCAGCGCGGCCTGGTTGGCAGAGAGGTTCGCCATCCAGAATGGGTTCATGATCCCGGTGACAATCAGCGAGCCGTGGATCCCGGCAAACCAGAAAATCTGGCACATCAGCACCGACAGCAGGATCGCGGGCAGAGAATCAGAAGCAGAAACCAGCGGGGCCAGTACGTGCATAATCGCCTGCGGCAGAATCATACCGGTCTGCGCTTCAATGAACAGGTTCAGCGGGTGCAGCGTACCAATCACCACCAGAACCGGAATCAGGATCTCGAATGAACGCGCCACGCCGGTCGGGACCTCTTTTGGCAGGCGAATGGTGACGTTGTTCTGCTTAAGCCAGGCGTACACGCGGGTGGAGTAAATCGCGGTAATCAGCGCGGTGAAAATCCCCTGACCAGACAGATACTGGGTGGAAATCTTACCGTCTGCGTACGGCGCGGCAACCAGCAGGAAGGCCATAAACGCCAGCAGGCCGGACATCACCGGGTCGAGGTTAAACTGACGACCAAGGCTTGCCCCGATACCGACGGAGATAAAGAAGGTCATCACGCCCATGCTGAGGTTAAACGGCAGCATCAGCTGATCGCGATAGTGAGCGGAGAAATCGAGCCAGCCGCGGGCAAAACCGTTGGTCGTATCCGGTGAGAACGGTGGGAAAATAAACACCAGCATGAACGAGCCGATTATCATAAACGGCAGCGCGGCGGTAAAACCATCGCGAATGGCGATGACATATTTTTGCTGTCCGAGACGGCCGGCCAGCGGGGTAATGGATTGCTCAATAACGGCAACCATGGATTGATAAAGAGAACTCATTTGGAAACCCTTTTAGTGCGCTGCGGAAATCAGCGACAGAGCGTAATCGAGTACTTTGTCACCCCGTTGCATTCCATAATCCATGGTATCAATCGCCTGGACGGGAATATTTTGGGTGGCGGCCTTTTCTGACAAACTTTTTAACATGTACTTCACCTGTGGACCCAGTAACACCACCTGATATTGCGGGTACTGGATGTCAAATTCGGACACGCCATAGGCATCAATTTTTACCGGCAAGTCCCGTTCCTGCGCGGCTTCCACCATTTTTCTGACCAGCATGCTGGTCGACATTCCGGCGGAGCAGCAGAGCATAATTTTGTACATCTACGACCATCCTCTAAATGTAAAAAGTTGTTGCGATCGTGATTTGATATGAAACTGAAACCGGTTTCTATTCATAAAACTTAGAACTGTGATATCCATCAATTTCTCATGCTTATGAGACTAATTATTTCGTCCTGGCTCACATAAAATTGTCGTTTTGAGGTGAAATGGACATCAAATGGATAATCGGTTTCCATGGGAAAAGGGAAACGGATATACTGTCGGCAGCTATAATTTGAGCCGTTGTTGTACCGAGGATTTACAGGGCAACTCGTGTGCCTTTTCAGGGGAGAATGATGTCTACAATCAACGATGTATCACGTCTGGCCGGAGTGTCTAAGGCCACAGTTTCACGTGTGTTGAGCGGTTCACGAGGAGTAAAAGAGGCCAGCCGGCTTGCAGTTTTACGCGCGGTTGATGAACTCAATTATCGGCCCAATGTGATTGCCCAATCGCTGCTGAGCCAGTCTACCGGCTGCATTGGCGTCATTTGCGCCATGGAGAATATTAACCAGACCACCGGCTATCTCTACGCGCTGGAAAAGCAGTTTAGCCAGCACCAAAAACACCTGCTGCTGCGCTTTGCCAATACGCGAACCGGCGTGATGTCGGCACTAGATGAATTGACCAGCGGACTGTGCGATGACGTGCTGGTGATCGGCGCGCGTTTCCCGCTGGAGGTCGATAGCGACAACGTGGTGTTGATTGACTGCCCTGAAGCGGAAAACACCAACAGCATCCAGTTTGACCACGTTTTTGCCGCGGAAACCGCCTGTAACTACCTTGCGAGCCAGGGCCGTCGCCAGATTGCGCTGATTCAGCCGTTGGGCAGCGGTTTTGTCGACGACGTGCTGCTGGGCTACAAGCAGGGTCTGGAGAAAAACTTTCTGCCGTTTAATCGCAACCTGGTGTTTATGGACAGCAACTCTTCGACCGTGGCGTTGCAGGAACTGCTGAACAACGCCAGCACCGTCAACTTTAATGCGCTGCTGGTGGCCGATGAACAGGAAGCGCAGCGGGTGATCCCCCAGCTTCTGGCGTTCAATAAACGCGTTCCGGAAGATGTGATGGTCTTCAGCCTTGCGGGGACGCTGCACCTGCCGGGCATTCCAACCATTCCGGCCATCGAATACTCGATGGATGCTATTGCCGCGCGCATTGTTCACTGGCTGGAAGAGAAAACCCAGTCTCCGGGCAACCACGCTTTTCGCGGCGATCTGATTATTCCAGAGATGCATAGACGCTAATCCTGTCGCCCGCCGCTGCCTGGCTGCGGGCGTTTATTCCCTCCCATTGTTTTGCCACGCCGCTCACAATATAAAAATAACTCATACCCACCCGCGGATTTTTGAACCGGACAGCGTCGGGCGACTGCCTTAACGTGGGCTGAACGTTCATCCAATAACACAAACCAGAACATTCATACCTCCTCTTTAAGGACGTAACCCTATGAGCCTCTCGACCGGTGTAGATGTAAAAGCGTGGATTGATGCCCGACCAATCTCGCGCTTTCAGTGGAAAATTTTGTTTCTCTGTTTCGTGATTATCATGCTCGACGGCTATGACGCGGCAGTGATGGGCTTTATCGCCCCGGCGCTGCTGGAAGACTGGGGCATCAGCCGCGCGGCGCTGGGGCCTATTCTGGGCGCGGCGATGTTCGGCGTAGCGCTGGGTGCACTGATTGCCGGGCCGCTCGCTGACCGCTACGGGCGTAAGCGCATTCTGCTGTCCTCGGTGGCGCTGTTCGGCGTCTTCAGCCTGGCGGCGGCAATGGCGCAAACGCCTACCCAACTGGCGCTGCTGCGCTTTTTAACCGGGCTCGGTCTTGGTGCGGTGATGCCAAACTGTGTGACCCTGGTGGCGGAATACATGCCTGAGCGGCGTAAAGGATTGATGATTACGCTAATGTACAGCGGGTTTAACGTCGGCTCTGGGCTCGGCGGATTTATCGCCGCGGCGCTGCTGTCGCACTACAGCTGGCATTCGGCGCTGATCTTCGGCGGCGTACTGCCGCTGGTGGTGCTGCCGTTTATGCTGGTGATGCTGCCGGAATCGGCGATGAACATGGTGGCGCGGCGCGTGCCGGGAGCTGAGATTGCCCGCGTGCTGAACCGCCTGGGCGGCCAGTTTGCCGCTAACACGTTATTTACCCTGAGTACGCCGCAAATTTCCCGCCACGCGAAGGTGATTCAGCTGTTCCGCGGTGGTTACGCGCGCGGCACCGTCGCGCTGTGGCTGACCTATTTTATGGGACTGTTCGTGATTTACTTGCTGAACGGCTGGTTGCCGACCATTCTGCGCTCCGGCGGTCTGTCGTTGCAGCAGGCGGCGATTATCACCGGCCTGTTCCAGCTTGGCGGCCCGCTCGGCGGCATTCTGGTGGGCTACCTGATGGACCGCACCTCGGCAAAAGTGGTCATTGCGGCAACGTATTTTATTGGCTGCCTGTGCCTGCTGTCCCAGGGGCTGATGGACTTTGGTTCAGCGGCGCTGTCGGTGCTGATTTTCGTGAGCGGGATGTGTATTAACGGCGCGCAAAACGGCCTTCAGGCCTACTCGCCAGCCTTCTATCAAACCGAAATTCGCGCTACCGGCGTGAGTTGGATGCACGGCATTGGGCGTATCGGAGCGATTTTAAGCTCAACACTGGGGGGCGTAATCATGCTGGCGGTGCCGGGGCACTCGTCAATTTTCCTGGTGCTGGCGCTGCCGGCCTGCCTCGCGGCAGCCTGTATTCTGCTGCACCGTATGAATCAGCGTAACGCCGCGCAGAGTGGGCGTACGGCGGGCGATGTGGCGCTACCAAACGCCGCCCATCATCGATAAGTGGAGTTCCGTTATGGCTAGAATTATTGGCGGTATTGCCGTCTCTCATACCCCGACCATCGGCTTCGCAGTCGATCATCATAAACAGCATGATGCGGCGTGGGCACCGATTTTCGAAAGCTTCGAGCCGTTGCAGCGCTGGCTCGACGAGAAAAAACCGGATGCGCTGGTCTATATCTTCAACGACCATGTAACCGCTTTTTTCTTCGACCACTACTCGACCTTCGCGCTGGGTATTGATAACGAATACGGTGTGGCGGACGAAGGCGGCGGCCCGCGCAGCCTACCGCCAATCAAAGGCAACGCCGCGCTCTCGCGCCATATCGGCAGCAGCCTGATGGCGGACGAGTTCGACATGTCGTTCTTTATGAACAAAAAGCTCGACCACGGCCTGTTCTCGCCGCTTTCAGCGCTGCTGCCGTGGCAGAGCGGCGAATGGCCGACCAAAGTGGTGCCGCTGCAAATTGGCGTACTGCAGTTTCCGGTGCCGAGCGCGCGACGCTGTTACAAGCTTGGGCAGGCGCTGCGCCGGGCGATTGAGAGCTTCCCGGAGGATATCAACGTCGCCATCGTGGCGACCGGCGGGTTGTCGCACCAGGTGCACGGTGAGCGCTGTGGGTTTAACAACACCGAATGGGACGCGCAGTTTGTCGATATGCTGGTGAACGACCCGGAGAAGCTGACCGAGATGACGCTGGCGGAATACGCCGAGCTTGGCGGTATGGAGGGTTCGGAGGTGATCATGTGGCTGGTGATGCGCGGCGCGCTGTCGGCCAACGTCACTGAAACCTGGCGTGATTATTACCTGCCATCAATGACCGGTATCGCCACGCTGATCCTGGAAAACCATGCGCGGCTGCCGCCGGTCGATACGCTTACGCGTCATCGTCAGCATATGGCGCGCCAGCTTGCGGGCGTGGAAAAGCTTCCCGGCACCTATCCGTTCACTCACGAGCGCAGCCTCAACGGTATGCGGCTGAATGCCTTTCTGCACAAGCTGACGCAGCCCGCGTGGCGCGAGCGTTTCCTCAACGAACCGCAGGCGCTGTTTGCCGAGGCGGCGTTAAGCGAGGAGGAGCAGAAGCTGCTGATGACGCGGGACTGGCGAGGGCTGATTCAGTACGGTGCCAGCTTCTTTCTGCTGGAGAAAATGGGCGCGGTGGTGGGGGTGTCGAACCTGCATATCTACGCCGCCATGCGGGGGCAGACGCTCGACGAGTTCCAGAAAACCCGCAACCAGCAGGTGACCTATTCGGTGGCGGGTACAAAAACACCGGCTAACTAGCTGGCGGTGTTTTTGCCGGCCTGATAAGCGTAGCGCCATCAGACGTCGCGGCCACCTGCTGATGAATAAAGTTCACCAACGTTTGGGTAGCAGGCGAGGGCAGACTGCCTTCGCGGAAGGTCAGCCCAATGCGCCGCTGCGTATTGGGCAGCTTCACCGGCAGGATGGTCAGCAGGTGGTTATCTATTTCAAAGCGCATCTGGCTGGCGGAAACGGCGGCCAGCAGCGGTGAACCGAGCAGCAGGCCGCGCACCATCGCGGCATCACCGGTTTCGACTACCGGCTGCGGCTGCGGCAGGCCGAGGGCGGCAAAGGCTTCATCCAGAAGATGCCGCGCCGGGGCATTGCTGCGCGGCAGCACCCACTGGGCGCAGGCGAGCTGGCTTAGTGGGTCTGGATGGTTGAGCAGCGGGTGATCGTTGCACACCAGAATCAGCATTTCCTCTTCAAACAGCGGCTGGCAGGTGAGCTCCGGCAACTCATCGTGCTGGCGCAGTGCGCCAATGATAAAATCGATATTTCCCGCCCGCATGTCCGACACCAGGGATTCGTACGGGCTTTCATTGGTCACCACACGGATTCCCGGATGCTGGGCCAGAAAGGCGTTGATGGCGGCGGGCAGCAGCTGCGTACGACTAAGCGGCAGCGCGCCAATGCGGACATTTCCCTCCAGTACGCCGCGTATTGCCGCTAAATCACCCCAAATGTGCGCCAGTTCGTTCAAGGCACGGCTGATGTTCGGATACAGCGTATCGGCGGCCGTGGTCGGACGAACTCCCTCCGGCGTGCGGCGAAACAGCGGCGAACCAGCCCCTTTCTCCAGAATCTTCAGCGCGGCGCTAATCGCTGGCTGCGTCACGCCGAGCTGGTTGGCGACGGTCTGGCTATGGTTGATGTGGTACAGCTGAATAAAAATCTCCAGCCGCCGGGTGTTGAACAGCCAACCCGGGTCGGGCAGATCCTTGTGCGGCGCGGTGTGTGCTTTGAGCTTGTGCATCAGCGCGGGAATGGCCTGTAAATCTCCAATCGCCCGCAGCGCGCGCGGCAAAATGCATTTGCCGTATTCCGTCAGCACCATGCCGCTGTAGTGGCGCTCAAACAGCGTCACGCTTAGCTCTGCTTCCAGATCGCGGATGGCACGAGTAATGGCGGACTGGGTGCGAAATAAGTCGTCGGCGGCACGGGAAACGCTACCGCGGCTGGCGACCTGGCAGAAGAACCGTAACTGCATGATGTTGATGCCTTTCTCGTGCTTCGTCTGCCACATGCCGTTGCTCGCCTTTTGTGGGGTATTTTTTATCCAACATAAATAAAAATCATAGCCTTCGCAAGTTAACGAATTACCCGCTGTGAGCTGGACATGACAAGCTGAAAAAAAACCAAGAAGGAAGCCCACATGTCTACTCTGATTACCCCTAAAAGCGCCCTAGTCATCAGTGCTCACTCGGCGGATTTCGTCTGGCGCGCGGGCGGCGCTATTGCACTGCACGTTGAACAAGGTTACCAGGTGCATATCGTCTGCCTGTCGTACGGCGAGCGCGGTGAGTCCGCCAAACTGTGGCGCAAAGGCAACATGACCGAGGCGATGGTGAAGCAGCATCGCCAGCAGGAAGCGCAGGCCGCGGCGGAGATCCTCGGCGCCAGCGTCGAGTTCTTTGACATTGGCGACTACCCGCTGCGTGCCGATAAAGATACGCTGTTCCGCCTCGCGGACGTTTATCGCCGCGTGCAGCCGCACTTTGTGCTGACCCACTCGATGCACGACCCGTACAACTACGATCACCCGCTGGCCTCCAATCTGGCGCAGGAGGCCCGCATTATCGCCCAGGCCGAAGGCTATCGCCCCGGTGAGCCGGTAGTGGCAGCCCCACCGGTTTACTGTTTTGAGCCGCATCAGCCGGAGCAGTGCAACTGGAAGCCGGACGTACTGCTGGATATCACCCGCGTGTGGGAGAAAAAGTACCGTGCTATCCAATGCATGCAGGGACAGGAACATCTGTGGGAATACTACACCCGCGTGGCGCTTCAGCGCGGCGTGCAGGCAAAACGCAATATCGGCATTACCGCTGCACGCGACATCAGCCATGCGGAAGGTTTCCAGAGTATCTTCCCGCGCGTTACGGGGGATCTGGCATGAATTTACTCAATAAAAAAGGTATCGCCGTGCGCTATATCCCGCGCACCGACGGCGGTAAGCTGCGCCAGTTTGCGGCGGCGGGCGTGGCAACAATCCATGAATCCCACGAACGCCAGGGGCTGATGAGCCCGGATATTCGCCCAATTCAGCAGGGCATCAGCCGCGCGGGTAATGCCGTAACGGTGCTGGTGACGCCGGGGGATAACTGGATGTTTCACGTGGCCGTCGAGCTGTGCCAGCCCGGCGATATTCTGGTCGTCGCGCCAACGTCTCCCTGCGGCGATGGTTTCTTCGGCGACCTGCTGGCGACCTCACTTCAGGCGCGAGGCGTGATTGGTCTGGTGGGGGATATCGGCATTCGTGATTCCCAGACGCTACGTGAGATGGGCTTTGCGGTGTGGTCGCGTCAGGTTTACGCCCAGGGCACCGTCAAAGAGACCCTCGGTTCGGTTAACGTGCCGCTGACCTGTGGCGGCCAACTGGTGGTGCCGGGCGATGTAGTGGTGGCGGACGATGACGGGGTGGTGGTGGTGCCGCACGCTCTCGCCGATACGGTACTGGCAAAAGCACAGAGCCGTATCGCCAATGAAACGGCGAAGCGTGAGCGGATGAGCAACGGCGAGCTGGGGCTTGATATCTACGCTATGCGTCCGCGCCTTGCGGAGAAAGGGCTGCGCTATTTTGATTCGGCCGAGGACGTGAGGGACTGATATGGCGCAACGCAGAATCCCCTGCCTGTGGATGCGGGGCGGAACCTCAAAGGCGGCCTGTTTTCTGGCATCAGACCTGCCCGCATCAACCGAGCAGCGCGACGCGGTGCTGCTGGCGGTGATGGGCTCGCCCGATCTCCGCCAGATTGACGGTATCGGCGGCGGCGACCCGCTAACCAGCAAAGTGGCCATTATCCAGCGCTCAACTCGCCCGGATGCCGACGTGGATTATCTGTTTGCGCAGGTCAACGTAGAGCGTGCAGTGGTCGATTACGGCCAGAACTGCGGCAATATTCTGGCGGCGGTGGGGCCGTTTGCTATCGAACGCAGGTTGGTGCCGCTTAACGCACCGGTAACTCAGGTGCGGGTGCATATGGTCAACACTGGGCAGATTGCGGTGGCAGAAGTCGCCTGCTTGTCGGACGGCGTGAAGTACGACGGCGACGCGCGTATTGACGGCGTACCGGGCAGCGCCAGCCCTATTATCCTCAACTTTCTTGATACCGCCGGTTCGACCTGCGGCGCGCTGCTGCCTACCGGCAGCGTGGTTGACCGCTTCGACGGCATCGACGTCACCTGCATTGATAACGGCATGCCGGTTATTCTGCTGCGTGCCAGCGATGTTGGGCGCACGGGCTATGAAACCCGGGAGCAGCTCGATGCAGACGATGAACTGAAGCTGCGGCTGGAATCCATCCGCTTGCAGGCAGGGCCGCGTATGAATCTGGGTGACGTCGCCCAACGCAGCGTGCCGAAAATGACGTTGATCGCCGAACCGCGTAGCGGCGGGGCTATCAGCAGCCGGACCTTTATTCCGCACCGCTGCCATGCGTCGATTGGCGTGTTCGGCGCGGTGAGCGTGGCGAGCGCCTGCCTGTTACCAGGCGCGGTGACGCAGGGGCTGGCGAAGGTGGGGGAAGGGCGTGAACAGCTGGTCAGCGTTGAACATCCAACCGGCGAGTTCAGCGTGGCGATACAGCGTCGGGATGACGGCAGCCTGGCGGGCAGCGGCCTGCTGCGCACCGCCCGGCTGCTGTTTGTCGGTGAGGTATTAATTCCGGCCGCCGTCTGGCCTGCGAAGGAGTAATGATGAGACATATTGCGTTTATTGGTTTTGGTGAAGCGGGCGGCATTCTGGCCAGTGAACTGGCGGCACAGCATCAGGTGGTTATCTGGGATAGCAAGCTCGGCGGCGGTGAGCGTGAAGCGATGCTGGCGAAGGCCGACAAGGCTGGCGTGCAGGTGGCGGACTCTCTTGCGCAGGCGCTGGACGGCGCGGCGTGGGTCTTCTCTACCGTCACCGCAGGGTCGGCGCTGGAGGTGGCGCAACAGAGCGCGGCGTTGATGCAGGCCGGGCAGTATTTTCTCGACCTTAACTCGGTGGCACCCGATACCAAGCGACAGGCGGCACAGGCATTTTCCCCCGGCGTCTACGTTGACGTGGCGGTCATGGCTCCGGTACCTCCCGTGCGGATGAAAACCCCGCTGTTGGTCGGCGGTCCGCAGGCGGAGTCGGTGACCGATGTACTGAATCAGCTAGGCTTTAACGCCCGCTTTGGCAGTCTGGTTGTTGGCAAAGTGTCGGCCATTAAGATGTGCCGTAGCGTGATGATAAAAGGGCTGGAGGCGCTGACCACCGAGTGCCTGTTTGCCGCACGTGAATACGGCGTGGAAGAAGACGTGCTGGCCTCGCTGCACGCCAGCTTCCCGTCTCTCGGCTGGGACGGTGCGTTTCCGGGATACCTGATTAGTCGCGTGGCGGAACATGGGATACGCCGCAGTGAAGAGATGGAAGAAGTGGTAAAAACGCTGCGCGATGCGGGCGGTGAGGGGATGATGAGCCAGTCGACGGCGCGAGTTCAGCGCCATTTACCGCAGCAGATGCGGGGATTAGGATTGGATTATGCTGGCCTACAGCCGTTTAGCTGGCAGTCGCTAGCGGATACGCTGAAAGGGCGGTAATTATCCCGGGGTCGCTGCTGTACGCCCGGGCTACACAATGCAATGGTAGCCCGGTCGAACGCAGTGACGCCGGGGAGCCCTGCTTGTAGTGCTACTTGGCCGGGCACTGAATGCTTTTAATCGCCTTTTCATAGGCAGAACGATCGTTCTTATCCAGCGCCCGCGTGGCGCTCTGCACCGCAGTTTTATTCTCTTTCGACTCCAGCACGCGGTTAGCAAACTGCGAATCGCTTAGCCCACTGCTTGCCGGACAGTTCTGCTTCACGTCTTTTACCACCTGCTGTTTTTGCTGCTCAAACTTCAGCCCTTCCAGCGGTGCGGCCAGCGCGACGGCAGGCAACAGCAGGGAGGCGGCAAGCGACATGGCGATACTGATTTTCTTCATTGCGGATATCCTTATGTTAATGCGTTTAGTTAACTATAGACGCATTCCCCGGCGCGTCATTCTGCGTAGTGGTTTCCAGCAAAATGATGGCGTTGCACTGGCTCATTAACACCTTTCGTCGTGGCTCGTAAAAGCGGTAAATCAGAACTGCTTTACCGCTGCTCTGCGCGTAGAGTCCTGCAATCAGTTCTCTGGATGACGGAACATCATGACGACTTCTACACCGCACGATGCGGTCTTCAAACAGTTTTTATGCCACCCGGAAACGGCGCGGGATTTTCTGACTATTCATCTGCCGGAGGCGCTAAGGTCGCTTTGTGATCTGCAAACGCTAAAACTAGAGTCCGGTAGCTTTATTGAGCCGAGCCTCCGTGCCTATTATTCCGATGTGTTGTGGTCGTTACAGACCACGGAAGGTGAAGGTTATATCTACGTGGTGATTGAACACCAAAGCTCGCCAGACTCGCATATGGCATTTCGGCTCATGCGCTACGCGCTGTCGGCGATGCAGCGTCATCTGGATGCAGGGCACCCGACGTTACCGTTGGTTATTCCTATGCTTTTTTATCATGGCATGCAAAGCCCCTATCCCTTTTCGCTGTGCTGGCTGGACGAGTTCGCTAATCCGGCGGCGGCTCGCGCGCTGTATGCCGATGCGTTCCCATTGGTGGATATCACGGTCGTGCCAGACGATGAGATTATGCAGCACCGGCGAATTGCGCTGCTGGAGCTGGTGCAAAAGCATATTCGTCAGCGCGATCTGCTGGGGCTGGTGGACAGGCTAGCCCTGCTGCTCGTTACAGGGTGTGCTAATGACAGCCAGATGGAAGCACTGTTTAATTATTTGCTGCGGTCAGGAGATGCGGTGCGCTTTCATGAATTTCTCCAGGCTGCGGTAGCGCGTTTACCCGAACAGAAGGAGAAGATGATGACGATTGCGGAGAGGCTGCGGGAAGAAGGGCATCTGGCGGGATTACAGGTGGGGGTTCAGCAAGGGCTACAACAGGGCATTCAGCAAGAAGCCCTGCGCATTGCCCGTACCATGCTGGAAAACGATATAGATAGTGCTCTGGTTCAGCTCATCACCGGGCTTTCGGCTGACGAACTGGAGGCACTGCGGCACTAAAATTTGGCCCGATAGCGCGGTGCTACCGGGCATTACCGTGCTACGCCGTTTTCGTTCTGCGGCGTGAGTCCAGTGAAATCAGTACCACCGAAGAGAGGATCAGCAGCGTGCCCAGCCAGTCTGGCAGGGTGAAGCTGATGCCCAACAGCAGCAGCGACAGCAGCGCGCTGCTGAGGGGTTCGGCGCAGCTGAGGATACTGGCTTTCGGGCCGCCGATCATCTGCGCGCCTTTCAGGTACAGGCTGAAGGTGAGGGAGGTGCCAATCACTACCAGATAGAAGAACGCCAGCAGCAGGTTGCCGGTAATTACCACGTTCGCGCCATCTCCCGCGTAGAACGGCAGCAGCATTGCACCACCGAGCAGCATACTCCAGCCGACGATCGGCAGCGTGCCGTAACGGGCAATCAGCGTGGAGGGGTAGGTGGTGTAAAACGCCGCCGCGAAGGCCGAAGCGATCCCCCAGAACAGCGCGGCACCGGAAATTGAGAGCGACGTCGGGTCGCCGTGAGTGACCAGTAAGAACGTGCCGATAAGCGAGGTTGCAATGGCGGCAAAGACGAAGCGCCCCGGACGGGCTTTGCGCACGATGGCGAACCAGGCGACGATAATGGTCGGCGACAGGAACTGCAAAATCGTTGCGGTGGCGGCGTTGGATTTTTCAATCGCCAGCAGGAAGGTGAGCTGAACGGTCATCGCGCCAACAAGGGAGAACAGCAGCAGGCTGATAATGTCTTTGCGGTCTTTCAGAATGCGGAAAATGCCGTCGCCGTGCAGGAAAGAGAACGTTAGCAGGATAAAGCCACCGGAGAGCAGGCGAATCATCGTCAAAAACGGCGACGGCATCTGGCTGTGTTCCATGATGTACTGCGCACAAACGCCTGAACTTCCCCACAATATGGCGGCAACTAAGACGTTCAGCATCCCTTTTCTGGTGGCACCCATTTTTCCCCAACCCTGTCATATGATTTTATTCTGGCGGGCATCATAGCATGGGCAGAGGCTTGCCCCCAGCGGTGCGCCGGGGGCAAAAGGGTTAGCTGAGGTCGACGTTTTTGCTGCCAAACAGCCAGGTGAGCAGGAAGCCGAAGAAGTAGGCCACGAGCAGACCCGCGGCGTAGACCGCCATCCCGGCGTAGATGCCGCTGTGCGAGGTCATCAGCGGCAGCGCCACCAGACCAGATGGACCAAAGACGGTGTTGAGGCCAACCGGCAGCCCTAGCCAGGCCACCAGACCGATAAAGAAGCCCCCGCAGGCGCCGCCGAGACAGGCGGTGACAAACGGCTTCATGCGCGGCAGCGTGACGCCGTAAATCAGCGGTTCGCCCACGCCGAGCAGGCCGGGAATAATGGCCCCTTTAATCTGCGTACGCAGCAGTGAATCTTGCTTCGCGCGGAAATAGAGCGCCAGTGCCGCGCCAACCTGGCCCGCACCGGCCATCGCCAGAATGGTGAACAGTGAGTTAAAGCCCTGGGCTTCCATCAGCGCAAAATAGACCGGCACAAAGCCCTGATGCACGCCGAACATCACCGCCAGCAGGAACAACCCGGCCAGCACCGCAGAGCCGAACGGGTTACCGTTGAGGTGCAGGAACAGCCAGGACATCCCGGTAAACAGGTAGCCACCGATAGGCATAATCACCACGAAGGTGACCGCGCCCATGATCAGCAGCGTCACCGCCGAGGTGAGGATCATGTCCAGGTTGGCGGGCATGATGCGACGCACCCGTTTTTCTACCCACGCGCCAATAATCGAGGCAATCAGTACGCCGATAATATTGCCGCGCGGGTCGATGCCGTGGCCGAAGAAATCGGTGATACCGGAGTAGAAGCCGACGGTGGCTTTCGGGTCATAGCCGAGGATAAACAGCGCGGCGATGATGGCACCGTTGACGCCGGAGCCGCCAAAGGCTTTCTGTGCGTTATAGCCAATCAAAATGCTCAGGAAGGTGAACATCCCTTTGCTGAAGATTTTCATGTAGCTGATGATGCCAACCAGCGTGGCGTTGGGGTGCGCGTTCTCCAGCACGAAAAGCTGTTCGGCGAGCGTGGCAAAACCCAGCAGCAGCCCGACGGCGATAAAGCCCGGAATCAGCGGGGTAAAGATAGTGGCAAACTTCGCCAGAAACTTCTGCACACCGCCGGTCTGTTTGCCTTTTAGCTCCTGCTTTTTGGCGCTGGCGATATCGGCGAGTGACTCGCCGCTGGCGGGGGTTCCCCGTGCGGCAGGTTCGTTTTCCAGCAGCTCGTTCATCAGCTCGGCGGCGGTTTGCGCTTTACCCGGCCCGAGGATTATCTGGAACTGCTCCTCGCTGACGACGACCCCCAGTACGCCTTCAACCTGGCGGATGGCCGCTACGTCGGCGTGAACGTCGCTGCGTAAGGTTAAACGCAGTCGGGTCATACAGTTACCCGCCTGGACTACGTTCGGCGCGCCGCCAACCAGGTCGAGGAGGCGAGCTATCATCGCTTTATTTATTTTGGCCATTCCACGGTATCCCAGTCAGTTGAATCAGTGTTTTAACGCTTTACGGATAAAGCCGTTGTTGTCTGCCAGCAATTGCTTCGCTTCTTCGGCGCTCAGGTTTGCCAGCACCATCACGATGGCGGTTTTGCAGTGTCGGCCGCAGGCATCAAGCGCAGCCATCGCGGTGGTGCGATCGCATTCGGTGGCTTCCATCACGATGGAAATCTGACGTTCAATCAGCTTGGCGTTGGTGGCTTCCACGTCAACCATCAGGTTGCTATAGACCTTGCCGCTGCGGATCATCGCGCCGGTGGTAATCATGTTCAGCACCAGCTTCTGTGCGGTGCCAGCTTTCAAACGGGTAGAGCCGGTGACCACTTCCGGGCCGACAACCGGGGTGATTGCGATATCCGCGCGCTGCGCCATTTCACCGTGCGGGTTGCAGCTTACAATGGCGACCAGCGCGTTCTGCTGGTGGGCGTATTCCATAGCGCCGAGGACGTACGGGGTGCGGCCGCTGGCGGCGATGCCGACCAGAACATCATGTTCGTTAAAGCCCAGCGCCTGTAAATCTTCTGCGCCGCGCGCCGCGTTGTCTTCAACGTTTTCTACGGCTTTCAGAATGGCGGTATGGCCGCCGGCAATCAGGCCGACAACCTGTTCTGGGCGGGTGCCAAAGGTCGGCGGGCATTCGCTGGCATCGAGGATGCCTAAACGCCCGGAGGTGCCTGCGCCGATGTAAATCAGGCGCCCGCCGTGGCGGAAGGCGTCGGCCACGGCGTCAACGAGCTGGGCAATTTGCGGAATGTAAGGGGTGATCGCATGGGCAACCAGCTGATCTTCGTTGTTAATCACCGTCAGCATTGCTTCGGTAGAGAGGGTGTCAATGTTGGCGCTGTTGGCGTTGCGGCGTTCGGTCAGCAGTTTGCTCAGGTCGATACTCATAGGAAACCTCATCATTCTCAGTGGCAGGCAGTATAAGGAATTAATTATTCCAATCATGTGAAGGGTATCACGATTAGCGCGTTGGGGATACGCAGTGATTTAGATGAAATAAGGGAAGTTGCGGTAATAACATTGGAATATTTTATTACCACAGAAAGGGATTATTGTGCGTCGCGAGGTTTAAGCAGGCCGAAGAAGAGCGCCAGCGCGTAGGAGATCGCCATGGCGAGGCTCATCTTGAGCATCGTTTCGCCGCCAAGCCCAGCGAGCGGTGCGGCAATGCCGCCGCAGACGAACATCAACGTGCCCATCAGCGCGGAGGCGGTGCCCGACTGTGCGCTATCCACCGCGTTCATCGCTTCGGCCCCGGAGACGGTGCTGATGCCGCTCATAAACGACACGGTGAAGAACAGCCCCACCAGCGCCAGCACCGCGTGCTGTTGCCAGGCGAGCAGTAGCGTCACCAGCGCGCAGAATACCGCCAGCAGCAGGCCGCGGCGCAGCAGGGTTTCAGCGGGGACGCGACGGGCCAGGCGGGAGAAAATCAGCGCGGCGATAATCAGCCCGATGCCGTTCAGGCCAAACAGCAGGCTGAACTGCATGGCGCTCATGCCATATTCGCTTTGAATGACGAACGACGACGAACCGATGTAGGAGAACAGCCCGGCCATCATAAAGGCCTGAATCAGGCAGTAGCGCATAAAGCGGCGGTTCTTCAGCACCGGCGTGCCTTTGGTCTGCTGCGCGGCGTTGGCGCTTTTTGGCGGCAGCGTTTCATGCAGCACGACGAGACTCAGGAGCAGCAGCACCGCGCCGATCCCCGCCATCGTCCAGAACAAAATGCGCCAGTCGAAGGCGGTGATGATATAGCCCCCCAGCACCGGTGAAAGCACTGGGGCGATGCCGTTAACGGTCATCAGCAGGGCGAAAAACTGCGTAAGCTGCGTGCCCTGATAGCGGTCGCGGGCGATGGAGCGAGACAGCACGGAGCCGCCCGCTCCTGCGAAACCCTGCAGGAATCGCCAGACAATCAGCATATGAATATCGTAGGTGACGGCGCACATTGCTGAGGAAAAGATAAATAGCAGCAGGGAGATAGCCAGCGGCTTGCGGCGGCCGATGCGGTCGCTGAGCGGGCCGAAAAAGAGCTGACCAAGGCCAAGGCCGATAAGCGCGGCGGTGAGCGACAGTTGGGTCTGGGTGCCGGTGGCGTTCAACTGGTCGGTGATTTCCGGCAGCGCCGGGAGGTAAAAGTCGGTACACAGTGGGCCGATTGCGCAAAGCAGGCCAAGCACCACGACCCAGGAAAGGGAAATACGCGGCATGAAAGCTCCTTTTTATTCTTCATAATCAATGTGGGGGATGGTGCTTGTTGCACCCTCACCCCGGCCCTCTCCCTGAAAGGGAGAGGGCCTTGTAGGCCTGATAAGCGCAGCGTCATCAGGCATCGCGGGCACATTGCCGGATGGCGGCGAAACGCCTTATCCGGCCTACACCCCGCCCCCCAGCGACTGCCACAGCGTAATCCGGTTCGCCAGATCCGTTTCCTGCAGTGCAATCAGCGTCTGCTGCGCTGACCACAGCGTACGCTGCGCCGTCAGCGCGGTCAGGTAATCCCCGATGCCTGCCTGATAACGCTTCATCGCCACGTCCAGCGTCTGCTGTTCCGCCGCCACGTATTGCTTCTGCGCGTCAAGCTGTTCGCTCAGCGTCTGGCGACGCGCCAGCGCATCCGCCACGTCTTTAAACGCGCTCTGAATCGTTTTCTCGTAGGTGGCAATCAGCCCCTTTTTCTCCGCCTCGGCGTAGCGAAGCTGCGCCAGATTGCTGCCACCGGTAAACAGCGGCAGTGAAATGGACGGCGCAAATGACCAGACGCTCATACCGTGGCTAAACAATGAAGATAGCGCATCGCTGCCTACTCCGGCGCTGGCGGTGAGTGAAATGGTCGGGAAGAAGTTGGCGCGCGCCGCGCCGATATTGGCGTTGGCGCCCTTCAGATTGTGCTCCGCTTCCTGAATATCCGGGCGCGTTAGCAGCACGGACGACGAGACGCCCGCCGGGACCAGCGAGATGGTGTTGGCGGCCAGGCTCTCCAGCGTACCCGGGAGCAAGGAATCCGGTACGGTGGTGCCGGCCAGCAGGTTAATGGCGTTTTTATCCTGCATCACCAGCGTTTGATAGCTGGCGACGCTGGCGCGAGCCTGCTGATAGACGCTCATCGCCTCGCTCACGTCGGTGGCTGCCGCAGTGCCAATCTGCTGCTGGCGCTGGACGATTTTTAGCGAATCCGCCGCGCTCGCCATGGTCTGCTGCGCCAGCGCCAGATTGCTGTTATCTGCTGCCAGCGTCACCCACGCGGTGGTGAGCTCGGAAATCATCGTCAGACGGGTGTTCTGCGCGGTGAATTCGCTGGCAAGCCAGGTTTCACGGGCCGCGCGGGACAGGCTCTGATTACGGCCAAACAGATCTAGCTCGAAGCTGGAAACCGCGCCGTCGGCCTGCGCGGTGGTGCTCACGCCGCTGGCCAGCGTGCGGCTGCGGGTGTTGCTCAGTTCGGCGTTGACGGTCGGCATCAGCGATGCGCGGGTTTCGCCGTATTGCGCGCGAGCAGCGTCAATATTGGCAATCGCTTTTTGCACATCGCGGTTGCTGTTGAGCGCCTGGCTCACCAGCTTTTGCAGGCGCACATCGTTCACCACCTGCTGCCAGTTACCGACAACCGCGGTGGCTTCACCGTGTCTGCCCGGCAGGCTCGCTGGAATCGGCGCGTCCGGGCGCTGATAGTTGGGGTCCATCGACACGCAGCCGACGCTCAGGAACGCAATAAATAACACTGATAAACGAAACATGGCTTACTCCTGACGACCGCGTTTGCCGGCGAACAGACGTTTCACCAGCACAAAGAACAGAGGAACAAAGAAAATCGCCAGCAGGGTCGCCGTCAGCGTACCGCCGATAATCCCGGTACCGATGGCGATACGGCTATTCGCGCCTGCACCGGTCGCCACCGCCAGCGGCATGACCCCGGCGATAAACGCTAGTGAGGTCATGATGATTGGTCGCAAGCGGGTCTGCGCTGCCCGCAGCGCTGAACGGCTGAGCGAGTAGCCCTGAGCCACGGACGCTTCGGCAAATTCAACGATCAGGATGGCGTTTTTCGACGACAGCCCAATGGTGGTGAGCAATGCGACCTGGAAGTAGACATCGTTGCTCAGATCGCGCATCCAGGCTGCCAGCGCGGCCCCCAGCAGGCCGAGTGGAATCACCAGAATTACGGAAATCGGTACTGACCAGCTTTCATACAGCGCTGCCAGACACAGGAACACCACCAGAATCGAGATGGCATACAGGCTCATCGCCTGACCGCTGGCCAGTTTTTCCTGCAATGACAGGCCGCTCCAGGCCCAGGTGGAACCGGCAGGTAGGCTGTTAGCGAGGTTCTCCATGGTCGTCATCGCGGTACCGGAGCTCGCGCCGGGCGCGTTTTCGCCCTGGATTTCATAGGCCGCAGCGCCGTTGTAACGCACCAGACTTTCCGGGCCGTATTCCCAGCGGGTCGTGGCAAAGGCGGAGAATGGCGTCATGCTGTCATCGCTACCGCGTACGAACCATTTTCCGAGATCGGACGGTGCCGAGCGTGAATCGCTATCGCCCTGGATATAGACTTTTTTCACGCGTCCGCGGTCGATAAAGTCGTTCACGTAAGTGCCGCCCCAGGCGCTGGAAAGCGTTGAGGTGACGTCGCTTAACGACAGCCCCAGAGACACCGCTTTGTTGTTATCAATGTCCACCTGTAGCTGCGGCGTTTGCGGCATATCGTTGGCGCGCACGGCGTGCAGGGTGGCATCCTGATTGGCTTTACCAATCAACTGGTCGCGCATTTTCAGCAGTTCGGCACGATCGGTACCGCCGCTGGCCATCAGTTCAAAGGTAAAGCCGTTGCTTTGTCCAAGGCCGTCCACCGACGGTGGCGTCATCGCAAATAGCGTGGCATCGCGAATCGCGCCCAGCTCTTTGGTGGCGCGCAGGGCAATGGCCTGGGCGGTATTTTCCGCGCCTTTACGCTCGGACCAGTTTTTCAGTGAGACGAAGGCCATACCGGCGTTTTGCCCGCTACCGCTAAAGCTAAAGCCGTTGACGGTGAAGATAACGTCGGTATTGGCTTTCTCTTTGTTGAGGAACCAGTCGGTTACCTGCTTGCTGACCTCGGCGGTACGCGAATTGGTAGCCCCGGCGGGCAGAGTGTACTGCACCATGATCTCGCCCTGGTCTTCCACCGGCAGGAAGCTGCCCGGCAGTTTCCACATCGCCAGCGCCATGCCGCCGCAGATGGCTAAATAGACCACCATGACCAGCCCGGAACGGCTCAGGGTATTGAGCACCCGGTGTTTGTATTTACGCTCAGTAGAGCCATAAAAGCGGTTAAATGCGCCGAAAAAGCCTTTTTTATGCGGTGGCGTATGTTGCAGGATTGAGCCGCACAGTGCGGGCGTCAGCGTCAACGCCACCACTACGGAGAGCATCATTGCCGAGATAATGGTGACCGAGAACTGACGGTAAATCACCCCGGTGGAGCCGCCAAAGAAGGCCATCGGCAGGAACACCGCGGACAGCACCAACGCAATGGCGACCAGCGCCCCGGAGATTTCGCCCATCGACTTTTCGGTCGCTTCACGAGCGGGTAACCCTTCATCGCGCATAATGCGCTCGACGTTTTCCACCACCACGATGGCGTCATCCACCAGTAGCCCTATCGCCAGCACCATGGCGAACAGCGTCAGGGTATTGATCGAATAACCGAACAACGCCAGCACGCCAAACGTGCCGAGCAGCACCACCGGCACCGCCAGCGCAGGGATAAGCGTAGCGCGGATGTTTTGCAGGAACAGATACATCACGCAGACCACGAGGAAGATGGCTTCAAACAGCGTTTTCACCACATCTTCGACGGAGATCTTAATAAATTCAGTGCTGTCTTTCGGATAAGCGACGTCATAGCCCTGCGGCATATTGCGCTTATATTCGTTGATTTTATCTTTCACCAGCGTGGCGGTGCTCAGCGCGTTCGCCCCGGGTGCCAGCATCACTGCCATCCCGGCGGCCGGGTGGCCGTTCAGTTTGGCGACGGCGGTGTAGTCTTCGCTGCCCATCTCAACGCGAGCCACGTCGCCGATGCGCACCACCGCACCGTTGGACTGGCTTTTAATGATGATGTCTTTGAACTGGTCAACGGTCTGCAAGCGCGACTGGGCGCGTACGGTGGCGGTGAGCTGCTGGGTATCCGGCGACGGCAGAGCACCGATTTTACCGGCGGAAACCTGCACGTTCTGCGCCTCAATGGCGCTCTGCACGTCGGACGGCATCAGTGAGTAGGAGGCCAGCTTCGCCGGGTCCATCCAGATGCGCATGGCGTATTCCGCGCCGAACACTTGCAGGCTGCCGACGCCCTCGAGACGGGCCATCGGGTCCTGCATGTTACTGACCAGCCAGTCGGCGATGTCGGAGCTGCTGGCCTTATCGGTTTTGTCGTAAACCCCCATGATCAGCAAGAAGTTGCTCTGGGATTTCACCACCGTCACGCCAGATTGCTGTACTTCGCTTGGCAGACGGGATTCGGCCTGCTGCACTTTATTCTGCACCTGAACCTGCGCGGTATCCGGGTCGGTACCTTGCTCAAAGGTGACGTTGATGCTTACGGAACCGTCGGAGCTGCTGGTGGAGGTAAAGTAGAGCAGGTTATCCAATCCGGTCAGCTGTTGTTCAATGACCTGGGTGACGCTGTTTTCCAGCGTTTGCGCCGACGCGCCGGTATAGGTGGCGGAGATTTTAATCGACGGCGGCGCGACGTCCGGGTATTGCGCGACCGGCAACGTTTTGATGGCCAGCATCCCGGCCAGCATAATCAGGATGGCGATAACCCAGGCGAAGACCGGGCGACGCACGAAGAAACGGGCAAACATCAGGCGTTTCCTCCGTTAGCTTTCACTTCAACCGGTTTCACCTGCTGGCCGACGGTGACTTTTGCTGTACCTTCGACAATAAGTTTATCGCCAGCTTTCAGGCCGTTGAGTACCAGCCATTTGTCACCGTAGGTTTCGCCGGTTTCCAGCTCACGCTGCTCGACTTTGTTGTCGGCGGAGACCACCAGTGCGGTCGCGATCCCTTTAGCATCGCGGGTAATACCCTGCTGCGGCGCCAGGATGGCATCGCTCATGATGCCCTCATCGACTTTCGCTCGCACGAACATGCCCGGCAGCAGTTGGTGGTTCGGGTTAGGGAACACGGCGCGCAGGGTAACTGAGCCGGTGGACTCGTCCACCGCCACTTCGGTGAGCGCCAGGCGACCTTTTTCGCTGTAGGTGCTGCCATCTTCCAGGGTTAGCGTCACGCCGAGCGTGTCGCTGTTGGTCGCCAGCGACTGCTTACGCAGACGCAGCAGGTCAACGCTGGTACGGGTGAGGTCAACGTAGATGGTGTCGAGGCCGCGAATAGTGGCAAGCGCGGTGGTCTGCTCGGCGGTGACCAGCGCCCCCGGCGTGACTGAGGAGATGCCGATACGCCCTGTAATCGGTGCGGTGACGGTGGTCCAGTTGAGGTTAATGCGTGCGCTTTCCAACGCCGCTTTTTTCGACTCAACGCTGGCCTTGTCCTGTGCACAGGTTGACTGTGCGTCGTCGGCATCCTGCCGCGATACGCCGTTATCTTTCACTAACAGCGCGTAACGCTGCGCTTTCTGGCAGTCGGCGACGACCAGCGCCTGCGCCTGTTTCAGCGCGGCGGCGGCTTCGTTATAGGTGGCGCGGAAGCTGGACGGGTCAATCTGGTACAGCGCCTGGCCCGCTTTGACGTTATCGCCTTCATTAAAAAGCCGTTTCTGGATGATGCCGGAGACCTGTGGACGAACTTCAGCGCTCAGTGAGGCGGTGGTGCGCCCGGTCAGGTCACTGACTACGGAAACGGGTTGGCTTTTTAATGTGACGATGCCCACTTCCTGAGCGGGACGCTCTGGAGAGGCGGTAGGCGCATTATCGCATCCGCTCAGGAGAAATAATGCCGCGATGGTGGTTGTTATGTATTTCATATTTTTCTCAGGGTGAACGACACCCTCCTCGCCGAATAAGGGTGAGGATTTCAGGTGTAAGAAAGCCTGCATCTCCGGAGGGCCGGAAACGACAAAAGGGGGATGAAAATATCCCCTGGTATCTAAATGGAATTAATTACTTTGCGGATACGAGCATATTAATAATTTCCTGATAGATTTTTTCCATCTCGTCAGATGCCACCTGTTGGGGGATCTGACGACGATAAATTGTGCCTTCAACCATCACCGCCATCACTTCTACGCAGCAGCGGATTCGGCTTTCACTCAGCTCCGGATAGGTTTTACGCAGATGTTCGCAGGCGTTGTTAAACATGCGTTCATCGGCGGCTTTCAGCCAGGCGGCGACCTGCGGATTACGGGTGGCTTCGGCGGACATCTCCAGCATCAGCGCATCGTCGTCTTCGCTCAGCGTCTCGCGCCATGCCAGCATGTGCGGCATCAGATGGGTCTGGGTTTTGCCCTCCATCTCGGCGATGCGGTGGTCGATAATCCGGCGGATCATCTCTTCGATAATGGCGTCTTTGTTACTGAAATAACGGTAGATTTGCCCGACGCTGAGCTTCGCCTCGGCGGCAATCTGCGACATGCTGGCGGCATGAAAACCACTGTTGCGAAAGCAGCGGCGGGCAGCGGCGATGATATCGTCCTGGCGGGCTTTTTGCCTGGCTTCCAGCTTGCTGGTCATGCATGTCTCCGTGAAGGTTGCTGATGAGAATGATCGTTCTCATTTTCATCCATTATACGTAGCGAGCGTCCGATGAAAAGCATTTTCTGATACTGTTTTTTTCTTTTTTTATTTGTGCAAAAAAGAATGGAGAAAAAAAGAATTTTTTGTGAAATTAACCCATCGGCCAATAAAAATAAGGAATAAATATGCCTTTTGTTATTAAAGAAATTATTACGCAGGAAGATAAAGACGAATTACTGACTGGACTTCGCGCCTATAACCGCCAGTTTGTGGATGCCACAGACTGGTGCGATGTCTGCGTTTACCTGCGCGATGAGCAGGACGTAATGCGCGGCGGCCTGATTGGTCAGCGCAAAGGCGATTGGCTCAGTATCGACTATTTGTGGGTGTGTGAAACGGTGCGTGGCGACGGAGTCGGTAGCGAGCTTATTAAGCGCGCGGAGGCGCTGGCTCGGAAGAAAGGCTGCCGCCATGCGCTGGTGGATACCATCAGCTTCCAGGCGCTGCCGTTTTATCAAAAGCAGGGATTTGAACTGGTGAAAACGCTGGAGGATTTCCCGCTGGCGGGGATGGCGCGGCATTACCTGACCAAGGCGTTATAAGGGTTGCCGAATGACGCTGCGCTTATCCGGCCTACAGAACCACGTAGGCTGGGTAAGGCGTAGTCGCCATCCGGCACTGCTCTACGCGTGCCGGGTTTTCAGCGGCGCTTCTTTCAGCCACCACGACAGCAGGAACGCCACCACCATAATGCAGGCTGCCATAATAAACGCCGCGTGAATGGCCGAGCCAAAGGCGGTGAGATAGTCGGTGCGAATGGCCTCTGGAAGCTGGTGAATCGCCACCGGGTTCATCCCCGGTGGAATAGCCGCCCCTTCCGGTAACAGGCTGGTCAGCCGTGATTGCAGCACTGAGGTAAACACCGCGCCAAACAGCGCCACGCCGATGGAACCGCCAATGGAGCGGAACAGCGTCACCCCGGACGTCGCCACGCCGTAGAGGTTCGCCGCCACGGTGTTTTGCACCGCCAGCACCAGCACCTGCATCACCATTCCAAGCCCCATCCCCAGTACGCCGGTAAACAGATACAGCTGCCAGGTTGGCGAGGTAATGGTAATGCGCGTCAGCAGCACCATCCCAACAAAGCCCATCAGCGTCCCGACGATTGGGTAGATGCGGTATTTCCCGGTGCGGCTAATGGCGCGGCCGCTGATAATCGACGTCAGCAGCAGCCCACCCATCAGCGGAATCAGCTGTAGCCCGGCTTCCGTCGGCGTGGCGTTTTTCACCACCTGTAGATACAGCGGCAGGAAGGTTACTGAGCCGAACAGCGACATGCCGATGATAAAGCCAATCAGGCTACACAGCAGGAAGCTGCGGTTGCGGAACAGCGACAGCGGAATAATCGGCTCAAACGCCAGCCGCTCTTCATAGATAAACCCGGCAATGCCCACCAGACCAAAGGCCAGAATGCACCACAGCTGTGGGTCGCTCCACTCGCGCACCGTGCCGCCTTCGGTGGTAAAGAGGATGATGCACACCAGCGCCATGGTCAGATAAATTGCCCCCAGCCAGTCAATCTGATGCTGGCTACGCTTGTTGCTGGAGTGGAACACCGCACCGATAACAAACAGCGCGAACAGCCCCAGCGGTAGGTTGATGTAGAAGATCCAGCGCCAGGAAGCGTGCTGCACGATAAAGCCGCCGATGAGCGGGCCGATCACCGTCGCCAGGCCAAACACGCCGCCGAATAGCCCCTGATAGCGCCCGCGCTCAGCAGGCGGGATCACGTCGGCTACCGCTGCCATGCTGATGACCATCAAGCCGCCGCCGCCGAGCCCCTGAAGGGCGCGCATCAGCACCAACTGCGTCATGTTCTGCGCCAGCCCGCATAGCGCTGAGCCCGCGAGAAACAGCAGAATCGAGATTTGCAGTACCCGCTTGCGGCCAAACAGATCGCCGAACTTACCGTACAGCGGCACCACGATGGTGGAGGTGAGGATATAGGCCGTCACCACCCAGGAAAGCTTGTCGAGGCCGCCCAGCTCGCCGACAATGGTCGGCAGCGCGGTGGAGACTATCGTCTGGTCGAGCGCGGAGAGCAGCATCACCAGCAGGAGCGCGCTGAACAGCAGACGGACTGAAGTGACACCCGCCTGTTGGGGCGGCTGTGCGTTCGTCGTCATTTCGGATGCCATCATGTTCTCACTTGAAATTAATTAAATGCATAATTAATATTTATTGAAGATCATTCAGAGGTCAAGAGATCCCGTTTCTATGCCAGCACAAAAAGACAATCTCAAACCGCGTAAGCCCGGTCGCCCGCGCGGCAGCAAGCCCGATGCGGCCAAGCGCGAACAGCTGATAGACATTGCGCTGCGGCTCTTCTCCCAGCAGGGAATTGCGCGCACGTCGCTGAATGCCATTGCCCGTGAAGCCGAGGTGACGCCAGCAATGCTGCACTACTACTTTAATTCACGTGAGCAATTGCTCGATGTGATGATTGAAGAGCGTTTTCTGCCGCTGCGCGCCCAGATAAGCGGCGTGTTTGGCGACCATCCCGACGAGCCGGTAAAGGCGCTGACGGCGATGGTTAAGACGTTGTCGGCGATTGCCGCCGAGCACGAATGGTTTGCCCCGCTGTGGATGCAGGAAGTGATTGGCGAAATGCCGGTGCTGCGTCAGCATA
The DNA here is from genome assembly GCF_902485085.1 of uncultured Kluyvera sp. Lineage (NCBI taxonomy): Bacteria > Pseudomonadati > Pseudomonadota > Gammaproteobacteria > Enterobacterales > Enterobacteriaceae > Kluyvera > uncultured Kluyvera sp. Next base: position 19,823 of record NZ_CABTJS010000168.1, on the reverse strand, counting down.
TGCACGCCCGCTTTGGCGACGACAAATATCATGCCACGCTGGCGATGGTGAAACGCTGGCAGGCCGAGGGGAAAATCAACCCGCACCTGAGCGCGGAGCTGCTGTTTACCACGCTGTTAAGTCTGGTGCTGGTGCCGTTTTCCCGCATGCGTAACGACGAGCGGCTGGCGATGCTGACGCCGGAGGTCATCACCCATAACGTATTGGCGATGATCCAGCAGGGGATTGGCCCGGTGAGCGGCGCTTGAATGCCGTTTTGCTTCAGCCATCGACACGGCGAAAGACACTTCTTTACAGCACTGATTAAGCGGGCTCGCTAAGATACGCCTCGTACTATGATGAGGTCATGATGAGCAAATTTTTCCAGCGTCGCCGCGTATACCGCTGGCTGCGCGAAATAATAGTGCTGCTGCTGTTGGCCGCGGTGCTGATGTGGGGCGTTGACCGCTTCCGCAGCCCGACGCTGCCCGACACCTTCTCTGGCACGACCATGCAGACGATAGACGGCCAGCAGCTGGATTTCGCCGCGATGAGCGAAACGCGCCCGCTGCTGGTTTACGTCTGGGCAACGTGGTGCAGCATATGCCGCTTTACCTCGCCGTCGGTTGAAAAGCTGAAGGAGCAGGGCGGCAACGTGGTGAGCATTGCCCTGCGTTCCGGCGATGATGCGCGGCTGGCGACGTGGATGCAGAAAAAACAGCTGACCATGCCGGTGGTGAACGACGCGCGCGGTGAGCTGGCTCAGCGCTGGCAGGTGAGCGTCACTCCGACGTTGGTGGTTATCGACAAAGGCAAACCGGTTAGCGCCACGACCGGCTGGACGAGCTACTGGGGCATGAAAATGCGCTTGTGGTGGGCGGGCCTATAACCGTTCAACTATTGCGATATTGCTAATAGTCTATTGCGATTTATACCATTTATGTAATTAGTCTGCGGTCGTATCCTTCTTCGCATCACGTTACCGAGCGTAACGTCCCATACCGAACAGGATACGACCATGAAAACCCTTACCACGATTTTTGCTGCTTCTCTTCTCTGCGCTGCTGCTTTTAGCGCCTCCGCGCAAAGCGTCACGGCGACCGCCACCACGCTGGACTCCGCTGAAGCGGTTATTGCGCAGAAAGCCAAAGAGATGAACGCCTCCGACTACAAAATCACCAGCGCACGCATGGGCAACACCGTGACTATGAGCGCTGAACTGTACAAATAAGCGGAGGAAAACAGCATGTTATTCAATAAATACGCTCTGAACGACCTGCCGCTGGCTAACCGTATCGTGATGCCGCCGATGACCCGCTCCCGCGCCGGCGCTGGTGACGTCGCCACTGATATGATGGCCGACTACTACGCACAGCGCGCCAGCGCCGGGCTTATCATCAGCGAAGGCACGCAAATCAGCCAGCAGGGTCAGGGCTATGCCTGGACGCCGGGTATGTACTCTGAAGCACAGATTGAAGGCTGGAAAAAAGTGACCTCCGCGGTGCATCAGGCAGGCGGCAAAATCTTCGCCCAACTGTGGCACGTGGGTCGTGTTTCACACAACGTCCTGCAGCCGAACGGCGCGCAGCCGGTCTCTTCTTCCGCGATCCAGGCCGAAGGCGTGAAAGTGTTTGTTGACGTAGAAGGGCGTGGCCCGGAAAGCGGCGTCGGCGCGATGCTCCAGCATGATATGCCACGCGCCCTGCGTACCGATGAGATCCCGGCTATCGTTAACGACTATGCCCAGGCGGCGCGCAACGCCATTGCCGCTGGTTTTGATGGCATTGAGCTGCACGGGGCGAACGGCTACCTGATTAATCAGTTTATTGATTCGCAGGCCAACCTGCGCGACGACGAATACGGCGGTTCGCTGCAAAACCGTCTGCGCTTTATGAAAGAGGTGGTGGCGGCGGTGTCTGAGGCGATTGGTAAAGAGCGCGTGGGGATTCGCCTCGCACCGTTGACTACGCTGATGGGCTCCCGCGACGATACGCCGGAAGCGACCTATCTGGCAGCGGCCAGCGTGCTGAGCGAGATGGGTATTGCCTATATTCATATCGCTGAAGCTGATTGGGACGATGCGCCGGTGATGCCAGCGGCGTTTAAAGAAGCGCTGCGGATTATCTTCCACGGCACGCTGATTTACTCCGGTAAGTACACCAAAGCCCGTGCCGAAGAGGCGCTGGCAAAAGGGTGGGCGGATTTGATTGGCTTTGGTCGCCCGTTTATTGCTAACCCGGACCTGCCGTATCGTCTGGAGCATGATTTACCGCTGAATGCGCCGGTGAAGGAGCAGTTCTTTGGCGGTGGGAAGGCGGGGTATCTGGATTATCCGACGGCTGAGTGATGGGTGCTGCCCCCCTCACCCTAACCCTCGCCCCTTTGGGGAGAGGGCCGGGGTGAGGGGTAATTCCCTTAAGCTACATCGTAAATACGCACGTCCGGCGCGCGGTTCAGATACGGCTTCAGCGCTTCGACCACGTCCTGGGTGAACAGGTCGCTGCTGAGATAGGCCTGCGCCTGTTCGCGGGTGTTAAAACCGTGCAATACCTGCACGTCTTCCTCGCGGATCAACAGCTCTTTGGCGGTTGCCCCGGCGATGGTGTTGAGGAACGGTGCCTTGTACTGCTGATAAACGCCTGCAGCAGCGGGACGGTTTGCGGGGCTGATATCGAGGGTGATTTGTAACCAGGCCATGATGTTCTCCTGTATTCATAGTGGCAGTTGGGTTGCCTGAATTATCAGAAGTCATGGCCGACGCCACAAATCAGATCTTCTTGCGATACAGGATAGTTTTTCTACGCGGCACCGCTTTCCGTTGCGATATCTGCAATCAACCAGTCGTGGAAAATACGCACTTCCGGGCGCATGACCGCATGCTGTGGCGTGACCAGATAATAGGACCAGGTGAGCGGCCAGCGGTGATCGGGGTGCAGTTGCGTCAACTGTTCGGTGCTAATCAACGCTTTCACCAGCGCATGGCGCACAATCGCCACACCGCGCCCGCTTAAGGCGGCGAGGATCACCGCTGAGGTGGAGTTGATATGCAGCCCGCTCTCTTTTGCCGCAGGCGCGTTCAGCGTGCTGAGCACCTCGTCCCAGCCGGGGAAATTAGCGCCGGGGTGCGGGGTATCGTCGTGAATCAGCTTTTGCTGCGAGAGCCAGACGCTGCAGGCGGTTTTCTCCGGCGGCACCAGGCGCGGGCTACAGACCAGCACCGCCTCTTCGTCCATCAGCCAGGTTTTATCCACACCCGGCCAGTCTCCCTGACCGCAGCGAATGCCGACGTCGGCCTCGCCGTGGGAGACATCCATCAGCTTTTCGGTAACGTTCAGACGCAGGTCGATAGCCTCATGCGCTTCAGAGAAGCGGTTCAGGCGCTCCATCAGCCAGTTCATCATCAGTACCTGCGAGGCGGTGACCACCACCACCGAACGCGCCCGGCGGCCGCGCAGCTTGTTAAGCCCGGACTCGAGCTTATCCAGCCCCTGGGTGATGTCCTGCAAGGCTTCCTGCGCTTCACTCACCAGCGTCAGCCGCTCTTTTCCGGTGCGCGCGCGGTGCAGCAGCGGGTGCCCGACCCAATCTTCCAGCGCCCTGACTAATTGCCCAACGGCGGCGGGCGTCACGCCCAGTTCCTGCGCCGCGCCGGTAAAGCTGCCGTGGCGGGCGGTGGCTTCAAAGGCGTGCAGCCATTTGAGGCGGTTTAGCGAACGCATACGAATTCCTCACGGGAGATAATGGGTTTCAGTATACGTTATCGATAAAGATTTTCTTTAGTAGTTCACATTGATGGTGACGGTATCGGCATAGGTATCCGGGCGATAATTGGCGCTAGGGGCTACGGCGTAAACCGTCTGGTTGACGGCTAATCCGGTGCCTGTACCTGCTACCGTATTGGTAGAAATAATATTGCCCCATGCCGTGCCGCTAACGCCCGCCGTCGAGTTGAGCTGATAAGGTACCTGATCGGTATTGGTGGCAGGAACCGCGGTACTTTTCATCGTACCGCTGCCGGTGGTGCTGCCGTTGGAAGGCGACAGGCCAATGGTATACGGCGTAGAGTTGGTGCAGGCCATGGTGAAAAAGTTATTACCGGTAATATTGGTCTGCGAGCTGGGAACCGAGCCGAGGTTGATGTTATTGACGGCATTGATATTGCACTGTTTGTTGACGGAGGCGGTCACCAGGAATGGGAAGGTCTGTAAGTTGGTTGTGCTACAGGTTCCCGGCGGTGCCAGCAGCGCGCCGTTGATGGTGACGTATGCTGTCGCACCGGTATAGGTGTCGGTATAGTTACCCGGTACGACAGTATTTTGCCCGCTAGGGACGGTGCCATAGACAGTCAAACTGCCGCTGACCGTGGTGAGATCCAGCAGGTTGATACCGACCGTGGGGAAGGTGCCTCCGCCAGCTGTCTGATTTCCCCAGACCTGGCTATTCCCACTGCTATCCTTGTAGTAAAGCTGATAGTTCAGTGTACCACCGCCGGTGGTGGTCATTTTGCGGGTGGCGATCGTATTGCCGCCAGGTGCACCGAGGTTAAAGCACAGCGTATATCCACCCAGCAAATCCCCGACGACTTTTGAACAGCTGTAGTTAAAAGTCATCGAGGCCTGGGCATCGGTCGTGGATAACGGGTTTACTGAGCTAAACGCCACGTTCGAGACGGCGCTGATTGAGCAGTTCACCGCATGGCTTTTCATGGGAAAACAGAAAACCCCAATGAGTAAAATCAACACGCGTAGCCACATAGCGTCAGCTCCTGTTCAGTGAAAGCGTTTATTGGCACGTTAACGGGCCAATCTGCGGGATATCCCGTGGTTTTTGCGGGTAGTCGAACTGGGCAGAACAGCCGCCTGAGCGGGTGCTCACCCTCAGCGTGTTGTGTATTTTCAGCGTATCGAAGTAGACCATACCGTCGAAACCGACCACCGCACGTTGCCCGGATGCGCCGTTAAGCACGGCGGTTGAGCCCTCGGGAATGTCCTCCCCTTTGCTATCTTTCAGGATAATCAATGCGGAGCGTACCGGCCTGACGGTGAAATTCACCATCGTCCCGGAACGGTCGGCAGGGGTTGCCACGGCGTTAACGGGGTAGATCTGCATATTCGCAGGCAGGTTTAACGGGTTAATGCTGATTTGGTTTTTCTGATAGCTGTTAAGCGGCGTAACGAGCAGCAGCCCCTGGCTATCGCTGGTGCCAATCGGGTTGTTCTGCAACTCAATGGGCACGCCCGGCACGCCGTCAGTCGAGACCACCGCGAAACCGTTGTTGATAAGGCGTGAAGCAAACACGCCGCCGCCCATCAGCACCAGCGAACCGTCAGCGCCCGCATAGGCTGTCTGGCTGTCAGCGATATGGCTATAGCCGCTGTACACTTTGCCGTAGCGCCCCAGATAGCCGAGTTCGCCTTGCCCATTTTGCTGTGAATCCTGTTGGTTGAGCGCCAGATTCCAGCCCCAGCCGCCGTCCGTAGGCTGTGTCTTGCTGGCGTTGAGCATGTAGCTCATCTGATCGTTGCTGCGCTGCACGGTGCTGCTGGCGCTAATGTTGTTATCAAACGAGACGCTGACCATCAGATACAGGCTACGGTCGCGGCTCTTATCCACGTTCTGATTGAGCCCAGCGTTGAGATAGACGTTATCCGTCACGGATTTATACCAGTTGGCGTTGGTATAGCGCTGCGTGCTTTCACCGGGATAACGAAACTGCAGGTAGCCCACGCTAAAGCTGCCGAGTGCATCCGTGGTGTAGCCCACAATGGTGCTCTGATTCAGCGAAGGCGGCGCCTGGCCGTAACGGGTGGCAACGTCGTGATAGTCATTGACGGTGGCCGTGGTGGCGGTGCTGAAACTAAAGCGGCTGTTGCTCCAGCGGTAGCCCAGGGCGTAGAGGAGGCCGTTTTTCCCCGAGTCTGCGCTCATCGCCAGCGAGGTAGAGATGATGCCGCTGCTAGCGCCGGGTATCCAGTCGCTGCTCAAACCGCCGTTTGCCAGGCTGTCGGTGGCTTCGGCGTGTCCGCCGAGGGTAAAGCTATTGCTGAAACCGTGCCGCCAGGTACCGCTAAAGGCGGGATTGCTGGAGTAATCGAAGGAGGAGTAGCCGTAGTTGTTACGCACCACGCCGACTTCCGCTGACCACTGGGTAATGCCTTTGCGCAGTAAAGACTGGTCGGTATAGAACGAGAAATTCTGCACCGTCGTTTTGCCTAAGGCATCGGTCATCGTGACCTGGCCGGTGCCCGCGCCGTTAATGTTCGGCAGGGTATTAATTTCAAAATTCCCCGCCGGAACTTCGCCGTTGTAGTACTTCACGCCGTTCATATACAGCTCAACGCTTGAAGGCAGGGTAGCAGAGCCAAAAAACGACGGCAGCGGCGTGGTGGGCGTGTAGGGCTGAAGACTATAGTCCGTGCCGAGCTGTATCCCGGCGATGCGGGTCGGGCGTGACCAGTTCAGCGCGCTGGTAAAGGTATCCCCGACGGTGACGGAGAACACCCGTTCCGGGAAAGAGGAACGCCAGCTGGTGTCCAGGCGCGTCATCCCGTTTCCCTGATCGTAATCGTCATGGCTGCTGCTGTAGCGGGCTATCTGCGTGGAGCTCAGCACGCCCGCGCTACTGAAGGCGCGAAGCTCGGTGTACGCGTTGGCGTTGTTCTGTTGGTTTTTTTCCTGCGAGGCGTAGAGATCGTAATTGAGCAGCAAACCGCGCGACGTGCTGACCTTCGGGTTAGCATCATCCCGGTCGCTAATCTCCGTGGTGCCCATATCCAGCATCGGCAGCGGGGCGGTGAGGGTCAGCGTTTGCAGATTGGCATCGTAGTCCAGCTGCAACTGGGCAATATCATTCAGACAGACCGGGTCCGGCGTGCCGGAGGCTACCCGCAGCCCAATCTGGCGCAGGCTGTCGGCGCTGGCGTACAGCCGGTTGTTGTCATAGCCGAACCGGGCAATGCCGATATGGGTTTGGTTCAGCGTAACGTCGAGATAAAGATCGACCCCGACCAGCGGTTTACCATCGGTAATCACCCCATCCTGCGGCGGTTTGTCGCTTTTCATTTCCGCAGACATACCCCTTGTTAAAAATAACACATTGAAAATTAAAATAATTAAAAGCCAGGTTGGCCTGCTATAGCGGTTGCAGCGATTTTTTGCCATTGACCGTGACTTCAAGCTTCCCTCCCTGTCCTGCGTCACCGGCGCTGGCGGGAATAATCCAGCGCATCGTCGAGCCGGGAAGCACGTAACCTAATAACCCCGGGGTAATCTCTTTGCGGCTACCTGACGCGGAGAAAATGCTGACCGCAGAAATTTGCGCGTGCCCGTCTCCCTGATTGCTGACTTGCAAGAACGCTTTCCCGTCTTCGCGATGGATCTGCCATTGCAGTTTGGCGAAGGCATCAGCTACGCCCGGAGGCTGGATAAAGACGGGAATGGAGTAGTGCAGCACAAACTGCAGGGCATTTTTTTTCGGCACTGACGGCGGCAGCTCGTTAATGGAGAGCCGATAGGCATCTTCGGTGGCCGGCGGCGGCCCGGTGCGGATCACGCGGATAAGCTGTCGCCCGCCGGGCGCTAAGGTCAGCATCGGTGGGCTTATCACCAGCCCCTGCGACGCGGCGAGTTTGTCGCCATAGTCGCTCTGGCTCCAGTGAAACACCCGCACCTGAGCGTTGATAGGGTTGCTGCCGGTGTTGCTCAGCCATATGCCCTCCGCCCGCTGGTCTTGTTGCAGCGTCAGGTTGACGGGCGTGACCTGCAGGCCGTCTGCCATCGCCAGTCGGCTGACGAAGACCATCCCCAAAATAAAGGCAAGCGCACTCTTTTTCCCATTCATGTGCCGTCCCTGAACTAGTAGTTAACGCTGATGGTGACCGTATCGGTATAGGTATCGGGTTTGAAGTTGGCGTTAGGGGCCACGGCATATACCGTGATGCTCTGCGCCAGGCCGCTACCGGTTCCCCCGACCCCGTTACCGGCGCTGCTGGAGGTGGCGGTATTGCCCCACGGTTTGGTACCGGCGGAGTCCTGGTTGAGCTGGTACGGGACTTTATCCGTGTTGCCCGTCGTGCCCGCCATAAAGCCGTTACCGGTGGTACCACCGCCGTTAGCAGAAGACGGCGTCAGACCCACAAAGTAAGGCGTGGTTCTGGAACAGGTGACGGCCATACTCGTTGAGCCGTTGGCCGTTGTGGCATTGGACGCCACCGACCCCATATTCAGCGCCGCAGGTTGCGCGACACTACAGCTGCTTGTAATAACGAGCTGTACCTGAAAGGTATTTGTTGCCACTGCCGCGTTTGCTGCGGGAATAACGGCGGATGCCAGGCAGAAAAAAATGAACTTGAAAGACGTGTTCATAGTATTGACCTCTACATAGGTGTTACTTTTCCCTAGTAAAACAATGACGTATGAATCTTAAATCCCTTATATAAAAGTAGAGTAGGTGGTTATATTCCGCCAATTTACCTTAAGACTTTTTTATTAAAAATAGATCCCCCATCACCTTATTGGGTGAGAAAATAAAGATATTTAATATATGATATATTTAATGGTTAAGTGATTATTTGAAATGGAATAGTAGATAATAAGCATGGGTATAAAAAAGGAATTTATTTTATATTTTATAAAATAATATGTAGTAATAATTAAATGATTTGAATAATACTGGCGCTGCGTTTTCGGATCATTCCCTAAAAATAGTAGGGCTTGTGTGTCTGTTTCTTGCCGGGTAAAACTGTGTTTACCCGGCCATTCTTCAGCTTTGATCGTTAGAAAGCGTATTTTACGCCCAGCATACCCTGAGTATCCTGATAGCTGTTGGCCCCTATTTGCTGAGCTACGCTGCCCCACACGCTCAGGTTTTCGCTTACGCGACCTTCCACGCCCGTTTTGAGTTCGGCTACATTGCGTTGACCCTGGATGTCAGAGCGTTCATCACCCATTTTCACACCATAATCTTTTGCGGTGTATACCCAGTTAGCTTCTACAAACGGCTCGAATTGACGTACCGTACCTTTGTTCAGACGGCTCTGACCAGTCATTGATAAACGTACACCCAAACGAGTCTGTATGTTATCACTGCCACGGCCCTCAACTTTCGTACCGTTTGCTTCTGTATGGTCATCGGCCTTCACCCCAGACCACAGTACCTGTGCCTGCGGCGTTACGTAAACGTTATTCACCATGCCGCCTGATGTCATGTACGAGCCGGTATGGAAGGTATATCCGGTCTCCAAAGAAGCAGTAAGACCTTTTGATTTGTACTTTTCATACGATAGTTCATCGCCCTTCACGGAGTTATTAAACCAATTCCAGGCAAGCCAACTATCCGCATACAGACCTGTTTTGTCTTTCGCGTTCTGATACCAGGTACCGTAGATTCCGGTGCTGTAACCCCACACAGAACCTTTTGATTTGTAACCCGATAGGTTATTAAGGGTGCTGCTGTATTGTTTCCCATAGCCACCCATTATGCCGAGGTTCCAGGCGTCATCGATGCCAAGACTGCCGTTAAGAATGTCGTTCCCAATCTGAAATACCATGCGGTTTGCAGAATACTTAGACTGGCCATCTGACATCCGTCCTTCTGAATGGGCGCCCACAGAACGTACCCACAGACTACTTTCCTGGCGCGCACCGGTGACGGGATTGATATAAGCCCCGTTTCCTTTTCGGTCTTCCAAGCGCATATTAAACATTGTTGCTGCTGCCTGCAGGTTTGAGGCATAGCTGCCTCGCTCAGGTCGATAAACTTCATTACTGGTTAAATACCAGTTGTTCATATTTGCCCCTGAAGCTGTCCCCTGCTGGAGATGATATTCATAGCTGCCCGCAACGATACGGCCCTTCTGAGTGAAGGCATCAGAGGTTGAGCTGCCGGTAGAAATGACCTCAATCCCTTCCAGCGTTTTAGCCCCAGTTCCGCCTTCATTGGCTACCGTCACATAGGTTTTTCCGGTTGCTGAGCCGCTAATAGACAGTTTGTCTGTCAGGCTGTCGTCACCACCCAGCACGGTTCCTATAGATAAGGTTCCCTGGTTACCGACGTAATTTCCATCAACAGTCAATGTATAACCAGCACAGGATGAACAGGAATTAAGTATTACATTTCCGCTATTTGTTAATGAAGAAATCACGGATGAAGATAGTAAATAAATATAGCCACTGTTATTTAATATACTATCACCCGTTAATAACGTATCGGTTAAATATGCTATCCCTGTATTATTTAATGTGCTTCCATCAACATCTTGCTGTCCATTTGCGAATAATTCACCAGTGTTATTTAATGTCGAGTGGGTAAAGCTATTCCCCTCTTTTAAATACATCTTCCCTGCATCTTCATTCACAATATTTACCGAATCACCACTATTTCCGGAGAAGGATAATTCCCCGCTGTTTGTTATGATGGCAGATGATGTGGAACTATTAGAAAGATCCAAGTGACCATCGTTGTTAATGGTACTCTTGGTCGCTATCCCTTCATTTATATATGCAGAGGATGTTTTGTCTATATTTATTTCGGTTGAGATTACCGAGTCATTATTTGAAGTTAACTGACTTTTATTGCTCAGAGTGATGGTTGCATCATTTACTGTATTTGATTTGAAATTTAGCGTTGAATTGTTAGCGGTTATTTTTGAATTTGATGAATCATTGCCCTCGCCTGAAAGTACGCCTCCGTTACTCACTTCCATTATATTTTTTGTGGATACGTTATTCTTTAATATTGTATTTGCATTATTAGTTATTATCGTGGTTCCTGGAGCATTATTGTTTGTTGCCGTTAGTACGCCACCATTCTCATTTATCAAGGTTGATTCAGCAGCATAATTTGAGTCAAGAACAACCGTTGACGCATTATTTAGCACAGAAACTTCACCCGCATCGTTTCCATACATAGTCACCGATGAACCGTTCTTTATGGTAAAGTTTGAGGATGTTGCGATATTTTTATCAAAATATGCAGTAGAGGCATCTAATGATATTGTCGCGCCAGATGCATGGTTTGAACTAACAAAAACCATCGAGTCATTATTGGCATCAATCTCTGCGTTAACGGTATAGTTCTTATATAGAATTAGCGTGGCTCCCGTGCCGGATGCTGAGAACTTTCCCGAAGTTGTAGTCGAGTTCCCCTCGTAATAATGAATCACGCCATCTGAGTTTTCGGCTGAGAACTCATCTGAGTAGTCGCCGCTAATAGAGTTTTTTAAATAATATGCTGCCTCTGAGGAATATAATTTCCCTCCTGTCAACGGATTGACTACCGAATATGAATTTGCATTTCCGGAGCCTGAGTTCTGTTGTAATTGGTAAGGAGAGTCCGTTGATGATATATTGTTTGAATCAAATGTTCCAGAATATCCTGATCCTGTTTCATCAATACTTTGTATTGCATTTGACGCGACTTCATTACCAGATGCATCGGTATGAGCAGCGAAAGCAGTTTGGTTAAAAAGGAAAATAATTGAAATTAGTTTATAGTATGTTTTATATTCTTTTTTATCTTTTATTTTTTTCGACTTGATTAGAGACATTCCTGAAATCCTCATCCAGTTACAACAACATAAATACGACATGTATAACTTATGATTGTATTATGATTTTTATTTTGGAGCTAAATGTCGTTGCATTTATCACGCTTGGTAAGAATTTTCCTAATGAAATATATTCTAGGCAATGCTGGATTCATGCGGTTTCTGATATTAATAATAATTTAAGTTATTTTTTGTATATAGGCTGTGGTTATAGTTAATCGTTGGTTTCTTATACTGGATTTTTTGGGTAGTGATAATATTTTTATTATTTTACTGATAATTTAAAATAAACAAATGGAATCAACGCATTGATTTTAAACAAGTATTTATATAATTCGTTTACTGGTGCTGACTTTTGTTTAATAAATTTTATATTATGAAAAACAATAAGAGTCAAAAACAATAGAAGAATTTTGGGGGCTATTTTTTTATATACTGTGTGCGTGCAGCCTTCCATCACTGTTACGCTAACCTGTTGCCCGGTTTCGACCGGCCTCGCACAGCCATTTCCCGGAAAGGGTGAGACTAGGCGTGTTTTTGTTTGCACCCTGCGGACGATATCTCACAATCAATATGTGTTGAGTATTTTTCATGTGTAATGAGAGGGTTTTTATTTTGGTAAATGATTAGCTTCATAATTGGAGATATTGCTCTGCAATACATTTTCCATTCTTGCAAAAATTAATGATGGAATAATTAGCATCAATATAAACAACATATAACCAATGGCTATAGCATTTTTTGCTTTGGTCTCATCTTGATATCCCCGCTATTAATATTTCTATAAACCAATGAAATGGAGTTTTGCATATGGCTATTCCTGCATATTTATGGCTTAAAGATGATGGTGGTGCTGATATTAAAGGTGCTGTTGATGTTCAAGATCGAGAGGGCAGTATAGAGATAATGGGTTTCGGTCATGGTTTGCATCTACCGACCGATAGCAACACGGGAAAAATTACCGGTACACGTGTTCATACGCCTCTCGTTTTTGAGAAGGAGTTCGACAGTTCGAGCCCATATCTATACAAGGCAGTAGCCAAAGGGCAGACGCTAAAAAGTGCAGAATTTAAGTGGTACAAAATTAACGACGCTGGACAGGAAGTCGAATACTTCAACATGTTACTTGAAGGTGTGAAAGTCGTTTCAGTTTGCCCGCTTATGCATGACGTAAAAGACCCAGTGATGGAAAAACATAATCATCTTGAAAGTGTGGCGCTGCGTTACGAAAAAATAACCTGGAAACATTGTGATGGGAATATCATCTTTTCAGATGCATGGAACGACCGATGATCCGCTGTACGTTTCACCTTAATAACGCACAGCTTTCAACGCTGAGCTGTCCTGGCATTGGTTTTTTCCCTGCTTATTCTGGTAACGCTGGAAAATATAGAAACAACCCCGAGGAATCCAGTACTGCTGAAAGGGGACCACTTCCACCCGGTAGATATTTTATCGTGACGCGCCAGAAAGGTGGGCTTAGATCCCGGTGGCATGACCTTATAAAAGAACTGGAGAGTGGATCAAACCGTGATTTATGGTTTGCACTTTATCGCGAAGATGGTGTGATCGATGATATGACATTCATTGATAATGTTCAGCGCGGCTCCTTTAGGCTACATCCTGCCGGGCAATCAGGTATAAGTAATGGATGTATAACGTTACCCAACCATTCACATTATAGAGTTTTACTTGGCGCTTTGCTCCGAACGGGGTCTATTATGATCACTCCACAATTAAAAGCATTTGGTACGGTACAGGTATATTAATGAACCCCAAAAAGCATGTATGTATTTGGTTAATTGAAACGCTGATGCTTTTCGGTATTTATAGCATCCTGTGTTTCTTTATGCCGGATGTATGGCTGTATCATTTCTACACCAGAAATTTTGGATTTGTAACTGAACTAGAATGGAGCGATAACTATACTTTGGTATTGTTTATAGCTTCATTGTTTCTGAATATTATATGTATTTATTTATTCACAAATCGAAAATCAAAAGCATGTAAGAAATTACATAACCATCCATGACTTTTTGTCGGTTTTACCATTGAACCTGTAAGTCTGACTTACAGGTTCATCTTTACTCTTAATGCACCGCCGACACCGCCGCTTCAATCCCTTTCAGCTTCAGCTGCGTCTCCTTCAACTCCGCCAGCAGCTTCTGCTCCTGTTCGCCATAGGCCATAAGGACTATGCATCCTTCCATCACTTTTACGCTAACCTGTTGCCCGGTTTCGAACCCGGCCTCGCGCAGCCACTTCCCGGAAAGGGTGAGGCTCGGCGTATTTTTGTTTGCACCCTGCGGGCGATATCCCACAATTATCGTGCGCTCGGTTTTTGCTGCGGGTAAGTCTTGGGTAGAATGCGGGTTAGCCATAATCAATTCCTTGATCGTTGGTGAGGTTAGACGCTCTGTTTGTGTTCCCGCACATCAGAGCGTTGTCCAGCTAAGGAGGTTGAAGTGGCCTCATGTCAATCGTGTCGCGCGAAAAAAATCAAAAGGTGGTGGTCAGTCACCGCAGTTCAAGATGCATATTGATCCGGCGTTGAAGGGGCAGTTGTATGCCGTGGTAGCGGAGGAAGGCGTTTGTCTCGCCAGTTGGTCGAAGGCATTGGCGAGAGAGGCATTGAGGAGCAAAGGGCTGGAGTCAAAAGGGTAAATTATTTCTTATTGGTGTGTTTATCTAATTTTTTGTGCGTAATTAGCGCGAACGTAACGGTTAATATAGCTATTTAAACCTTCACCTGATTGAGCAAGTCTTGTCATTTCTGCAACCATTTGCACACCAGGAGCTGTAGCATTATATAAATATGCGGAGTCGTCTGAAAAATATACAGCAATGGAATTTGTGCCTGTCTCGAATTGTGTGATGCCTGAGTCATGGCCTCTATTTTGATAAACATTCATTATTTTTTTACCTCTATCTTATTAATAAACTAATTAATTGGAGTGTTTATTATGATTACGAGGCATGAATATGTTAATACGGTAAAATGGCTAGATATTTATAGGCAGGCTGAATGTAATTTTGGCGGAGATCACAGGAGTGTGTATTTTATCATAACTATATGTATTTGTTGGTTTTTATAAGTCTTGATATTGTTTGTTATACACATTCTTTTGGCTGATAAACTATCTATCGATAAAGCACTAGTGATGAAGTTTATCTGAAAATTTTTTTTGGAAAACTGTTAACACTGTCCTCTACGCGTTTTATTATAAAATATTCATATAGTTATGTGGTGAATGGTTGGTGGGCAGTGAATACTTTACTGTTCACACTTGCCGTTTTACAGATAAACCAGACCGGCATCAGTCGGTCTAGGTAGTTTGTTCCGCAGTGTATTCATCGCACTTCGGTAGCCAGTCGGCTTTTCGTTCATCTTTTAGAGTTAGATTGATTTGTATGTCCTGATTATTTACAGCCCTTATCATAGTTCAGTCTGGGCGGTGGAGCCTGAATTAATCAATGTATTGCTTATATTGATTTTGAATAAATTAAAATTTCATTGGTATACCTAAATGTATACCAATGTTTTGTATGTCTTCTTAACCATCTATGGGATATTTAAACTGTATGTGTTAATAATGTTACCCCTGGAGACTCATTATGCATTAGCTCTCTTACAAGTACTTCTATGCGGTCAGAGTGGATTGTTAGTATAGAGTATGAGTTTCTTTCAGAACTGATCATCCTGTTTGCGTTTACACTTGTACTTCCATTTGCGACTACGGTTATATTTCTTTCCTGCCATTCTCGACCACGTTCAAATAAATTATATTTAGCCATGCTAAACATATGTTGGTGACCATGAATCGCTACTTTTATATTTTTAGCTAACGCATTTTTTAATATTTTCAATGAATCTATCGATAAAGATGGTTTCCTATCGACAGCTTCAATGTCGTAAACTGGTAGCAAATGATGATGAAGGAAAACTATCCTTTGAACATTTGATGCAACGTCATCTTTTAGTTGCCTTATAGTGTCAATCCCTTCAATGCCTACACATCCATATTCTGACATTCCTTTATAAGGAACTATTTTACATGAGTTAAGGATGGTTATATCTAAATCTGCATTGTGATTTTTAATATGATAATAATCATTGTATGATAGATTTTCATCCCATCCCCTACCATTGAGTTGGTGAACGAACAACCTAAAATCCATTTCGAAATGATTGTCAGATAATTTATTTACATTATTATAAATCAGAGAGTTATTGCTTTCTGAATCACTTTCAACTTTTCTAAGTATGTCATGATTGCCAGGCACTGCAATAATGTTTTTTTTGTCTAAACCCAATTTAGAACAAAGTTCATGAAGCTCAGAAATTATCCTTGCTTTTTGTTCATGGGTCCAGTTTCCTTTTGTGGTAAAGTCTCCTGTAATAACTAATAAACCAATATCGTTTTGGATTTTTAATTCTTGTAAGTCACGATACAATGTTCTCGATAAAGTATCCTTTGTTTGCCCAGGTTGGTGGAGTTCATTTTCTAGGCAGAACGCAAAGTCTTCACCAAAATGTAAGTCAGATAATATTAATAATTTGTTTTTTTCAAGATTCTTTCTATTTGACGTCTTGTTTTTTTGAGGTGAAGAAACGTTATTGTTACAAATCAAATATGTTGGGTTACCTGCTTCAGCAAAAAGGTTGTCATAATCACTTGAGTAATTATCTAATTGCTCTATTTTTGTAAAAACAAACCACCTGTGTATTTTATGAATGCTTTCTCTATAATAATCAGGAACTTGTTGCAATTGTTTTTCACTGGGAGATGTATTACTTATTCCAGATAATGTTGCTTTATATAATTTATTTAGATCACGGTTAATTAAATAAACATATTCTAAATCATAATCATGAAGAAAATTAGACTCTTGTTGCGTCAGTATCTCCGAATCCTTTTTCCACCACCCCCAGCGAACAGCTCCTAATTCATTAATAATTGAAATATGAGAAGAAACAGTATTGATTGTTTCCTCTGGATCTCTAAATCTCAATATCAGCACGTTTGAATCCATTTGTGTGTCCTAGAAAATGGTGGGTGTGGAATATCCCAAGCTAACAGCTCTGGAAAGTTATTAATCACAGGTTTTATTTTTCCCGTGGTTATCATTTCATCAATTGATGAGACAAGTTGAAGCGGATTATCAATAGAAGCTACTTCATTCTCTGAACTCCAAAGCTCAATATATTCCCTCCCAATTGCTCTTTTGCTTACTGAAGGCCAAATCCAACCAGAGGCTTGCTCAATTTTTCCTATGTGAGTTTTGTTCGACCTTCTAGAGTTACCATCAAGTCTGATAGCTAGTTGATAGTTGTCTAAAATGTATCGACACCACTTTTCATCAGTTAATATTAATTCTTGTAATGATGGTTTAGACTCTAAAGTTATAATTACCAAGTCTCCTTTTCGAATGCCAATATCATGTGACAACATATACGCATGTTTCTCAAAGATAGGGGTTTCATAGCACAGATAATTATTAATTATTTTTATTTCACCCCAACTGTTAATCCATTTGAATAAAGCTTTCTTCTCCTCTGCTGCATTAGGTCTCGTATCATCAGGCCAAATAGATAATAATATTTTTGATTTTTTATGACATGAAAATGCGACCCAACTTAACCAGCGATAATATACATCTAAATACCAAGGTGGATCCATTACAACGTTTTGGAAAGTGGTTCCGATAAATGGAGGTTCGACATTAATATCAATGGTTAAGTGTTTATTTACTTCCTGTATTGGATGTCTATCGATTAATAAATAAGGTCTAAATTTACGAGCCAATAATGATGCAATTGAAGGAGTACCCAAACATAAAACTGTTTGTGGGCCACATAAATTTACGAGTTGGACAGATGTATCATAACTAAACCTCCAATCATAATCTAATGGATGCGGGTCAGGCCTACTGGGAAACATGTCTTTTCCTCATTTTGTATGGCGTAAAAGAAAGATTTTACACAAAATTGTGCATACTGTTCACTTATGGTTTTTTTCCTTAAATTTCAATTAATTGTTTGATGATTGGTTGGTGAAGGGTTATGTGTTCTAATCAAGGTTAGTTCTTTCTGATTAAGAAAACCGGCTTTCACCGGTTCACAATATTAGGCTCGAACACCCTCATCATACTTCGGTAGCCATGTAAGTATCCCAGCTTTAGTTCCACACACTTTTTGAGAATTCCGGTTTTTCAGCCATCAGCCGGTACTCTTCCGGCGTCAGGTTGTTCAGGGATTCGTGAGGTCGCTCGTTGTTATATTCCATCAGCCAGCGTCCGGTGATTTCCCGTGCTTCATTCAGTGTTCTGAACAGGTAAAAATCCAGGATTTCTGTCCGGTATGTCCGGTTGAACCGTTCGATAAACGCATTTTGCGTCGGCTTACCCGGTTTGATAAATTCGAGCTGCACGCCATGTTCTTCGGCCCATTGTGCCAGCGCCAGTGAGACCAGCTCTGGCCCGTTGTCCATCCGTATCTTCAGCGGGTAGCCGCGGTTTGCCACGATCCTATCCAGCACCCGGATGACTCGCTGAGCCGGGATATTCAGGTCGATTTCTATCGCCAGTGCTTCGCGGTTAAAATCATCCACCACATTGAAGGGTCCGGAAGCGTCTGCCGCAGACCAGGGCGTCGTGCATAAAATCGATGGACCAGCTCTGGTTTAATGCTTGCGGTGTCGCCAGTGGTGCTGGATTACGCACTGGCAGCCGCTGTTTTCCCTTGCGACGAAAATTCAGTTTCAGCAGGCAGTAAATCCGGTGAACACGTTTATGGTTCCAGGTATTGCCCTGCCTGCGCAGCAGCTGGAACAACTTCTTAAAACCGTAGCGCGGATAGCGTTCTGCCAGTTCAGTCAGCGCACAGATCACCGGTTCATCACGTCGGGTATCGGGCTGGTAAAAATAGACCGTCCTGCTCAGCGATAACGTCCTGCAGGCCTGGCGTAAACTCATGGCAAATTGTGCCGTCAGATAGCTGACGAGTTCACGCTTTATCGCTGGTTTTAAAGCTTTTTTTCGATGATGTCTTTCAGTGCCCGGCACTCAAGGCTGAGATCAGCAAACATCTGTTTCAGACGTCGATTCTCATCCTCAAGGTCTTTGATTTTTTTAATATCGGCCGCTTCCATCCCGCCATATTTTGCCTTCCAGTTAATGGGATGGACTACCTCCTCCCTCTACGGTTAACTGTACGAAATGTGCTCACCAGGAGAATCACCATGAATATCGTATTTCTGGGTATTGATCTGGCTAAAAATGTTTTTCAGATCTGCGGGTTAAACCAGGCCGGCAAACCGGTTTATACGAAACGCACTGGCCGAAAAGAATTGCTCCAGACGCTGGCAACTATTCCTGCATGTCTGATTGGGATCGAAGCGTCCACCGGGGCATTTTACTGGCAGCGTGAGTTTGAGAAACTGGGTCATAACGTAAAAGTCATCAGCCCCCAATATGTAAAACCTTTTGTCCGGGGGCAAAAAAATGACGGTAACGATGCGCAGGCGATAGCTGTGGCTCTGATGCAACCTACGATGCAGTTTGTTCCACCGAAAAGCCCTGAACAGCAGGATATTCAGGCTCTGCACCGAGCAAGACAGCGTATTGTCAATCATCGTACTGCGACAGTCTGTCAAATCCGGGGACTGCTGCTTGATCGGGGAATAACAATCGGCGCGGCAGTCTCAAGAGTTCGTCGTGCTGTTCCGCTTATCCTTGAAGATGCTGAAAATGGTCTTAGCGTTAGAATGCGCAGGACGATTGCCGAACTCTATGATCTCTTTAACGATCTCGAGCGTCGGATCCATTTTTTTGATAAGGAAATTGAAACAGTATTCAGGCAATCAGAAGCCTGTCAGCGTATCGCCAAAGTTAAAGGCATTGGCCCTAAAACGGCCACGGCCGTTATTGCTGCTATTGGCAAAGGAACTGAATTTAAGAATGGCCGCCACTTTGCTGCATGGCTGGGTCTGGTTCCACGCCAGCATTCGAGTGGCGACAGGCAGGTGCTGATGAATATGACGAAAAAAGGCGACAAGCATCTGCGAACACTTTTTATTCATGGTGCCCGCGCTGTCGTCAGAGTTGCCACGAATAACAATGATAGTCATATGAATCAGTGGGTTAACCAGTTAAAGGAACGGCGCGGATTTAATAAAACGACTGACCTGCCCCCACGATTAGATACAACACTCAGTTAGTAACGTCGGAATCTTCATTCTCAGAATGACCCTTTCTCCAGCCCGCTGCAAATTCAGACGGTGTCTGATAATTCAGCGT